>JANMYG010000653.1:0-3107 GCA_031381865.1 Betaproteobacteria bacterium
ACCACGTCGGCGCCCTTGCCGGCGATCACCTGCACCGGCGAGATGTCGGGGCCGCCGGGCTTGATGGTCACGTCCAGGCCCTCGGCCTTGTAGTAGCCCTTGGCGGCGGCCACGTAATAACCGGCGAACTGGGCCTGTGGCAGCCACTTGAGCTGCACCGTGACTTTCTCCTGTGCGGTGGCTGCAAAACCGCTGGCGGCCAGGGCGGCCGCCAGCAAGGTCTTGATCAAGACGGAAGATCGGGTCATGAAAACTCCTTGGTTAAGAAAAGACTGATATCTGAATGGTTGACCGGTGAAGCCTAATCCAGCGTACCGCAACCAACAACTGGTAGAAACCTGCATGCCGCCAGCCATCGCATGCGCCGCCTCATTTGCTGCCGCGTACCGACGGATGCCAGAACGCGGCGCGCCGCTCCAGCGCCACCAGCAGCGCGTAGGCCACCGAACCGGTGACCGCGGCCACCACCACCGCGGCCCAGACCAGCGTCATGTTCATCTTGGTGGCCTCGGTGGAGATGCGAAAACCCAGCCCCGAGGTCGGCGAGCCGAAGAACTCGGCCACGATGGCGCCGATCAGCGCCAGCGTGGCGTTGACCTTGAGCGCCGCGAACATGAACGGCAGCGCCGCCGGCAGGCG
This sequence comes from Betaproteobacteria bacterium, assembly GCA_031381865.1. Taxonomy (GTDB): domain Bacteria; phylum Pseudomonadota; class Gammaproteobacteria; order Burkholderiales; family Burkholderiaceae_C; genus CAISIP01. Next base: position 640 of record JANMYG010000653.1, read on the forward strand.
CAGCGACCACAGGGTGCGGCCGTAACTCGCGGCGTAGCTGTGCATCAGCTCGCGCTCGAGCCGGTTCGACGCCTGCAGGCCCGCCAGGGTCGACACCAGCATCGGAAAAAACGTCATCAGCACCACAACGGCCGCCTTGGACGGCCACTCGAAGCCGAACCACATCACCATGATCGGCGCCACGCCCACCAGCGGGATGGTGCTGGTCAGCGAAGCGACCGGCAGCAGGCCGCGCTGCAGGAACGGCATGCGGTCGATCGCCACGGCCACGGCGAAGCCCAGCGCCGAGCCGAGCGCCCAGCCGATCAGCACCGCCTTGACCACCGTCTGCACGAAGTCGTTGCCGAGTTTGGGCAGGTTGTTTGCCAGCGACTCGACGATCAGCCACGGCGCGGGAAGCAACACGCGGGGCACTTCGAGCGCGACCGTCAGCAGCTGCCAGAAATACACCACCCAGACACCGAACAGCGCCGCCGTCAGCGGCGCATAAGCGCGGTGGTCGTCCAGCGCCGCCAGCCGCCGGATGCCGGCCAGCGCCAGCGCCGCCAGCGCGCCGGTTGCGAGCCAGAACAGCAGGCCGGGAGCTTCCTCGCCGCTGGCAGCGGGCGAGGCCATGAAACCGGCGGCCAGAACAAGCGAAACCACGATCCACAGCAGGGTGGCCCGTGGCCCGCGCGCCGAGCGCCAGGTCGCGCCGGCGCTCATAGGAATACCTCCGCGCTGCGGGCTGCGGTGCGAGCTTGCTTGGGGCGGCCCGGCGCGGCGCTCATTCGAATACCTCCGCCCTGCGGGCTGCGGTGCGAGCTCATGCCTGCCTCCGGTTGCGCAGCACCAGCGTCTCGATGCCGGCCATGATGGCGGTCAGCACCAGGCCGAGCAGGGCCGACATCACCAGCGCCGACCAGATCTGCACCGTCTGCCCGTAATACGAGCCGGTCAGCAGGCGTGCGCCGAGGCCGGCCTGCGCCCCAGTCGGCAATTCGGCCACCATCGCACCCACCAGTCCGGCCGCAATACCCACCCGCAACGCCGGAAACAGGAACGGCAGGGCGGCCGGAAGGCGCAACATCCACAGCGCCTGCCAGCGCGAAGCCGCATAGGTGTGCATCATTTCGGTCTCGATCACCTGCGGCGAACGCAGACCCTGCACCATCGCCACCGTGACCGGAAAGAAACACAGGTACATCGCGATCACGGCCTTGGGTGCCACACCGGCGAGGCCGAAGCTGCCCAGGATCACGAGCACGATCGGCGCGATCGCCAGCACCGGCACCGACTGCGACGCCACGATCCAGGGCAGCAGGGCGCGGTCCAGCGTGCGCGAGTGCACGATACATACCGACAGCACCAGCCCGAGCAGCGTGCCCATCACAAAACCCACCAGCGTCGACTGGGCCGTCACGGCCACGTGGTAGAGCAGGTTGCGTGGCGAGTCGAGCGGCCAGTCGAGCAGGCTGCTCCACAGGTCCTGGGCGACCTGGTGCGGCGCCGGCACGACCGGGCGTTCCATGGCCATGGTGGCGCCAACCAGGTCTTGCCAGGTCCAGGGGCCCGTGGGGTCGAGCACGCGCTCGATCGCGCCGGGCGTGTTGAGCCACACCGTCAGGCCGTACCACAGCAGCACCGTCACCGACAGGATCACCGCGATCGGCAAACCCTGGTGCAGCAGGCGCGCGCCCAGCGGGGCGGCGGCCGCCCTAGTCGTGGTGGCCATCGGCGAGCGCCTCGCGCACTGCATGCGCCACCTGCATGAACTCGGCCGAGTCGCGCAAGCCCAGGTGGCGCGTATCGGGCAGGGTGGAATCGATCACGCGCACGATGCGCCCGGGCCGCGGCGACATGACGACGATGCGGGTCGACAGATACACCGCCTCGGCGATCGAGTGCGTCACGAACACCACCGTGCGCCGTTCGCGCTGCCACAACTGCTGCAACTGCTCGTTGAGCCGGTCGCGCGTGATTTCGTCCAGCGCGCCGAAGGGCTCGTCCATCATCAGGATGCGCGGCTCGAACGACAGGGCGCGGGCGATCGACACCCGCTGCTGCATGCCGCCCGAGAGTTGCCACGGGTATTTGCCCTCGAAGCCGGTCAGGCCGACCCGCGCCAGCTGCTCCATGGCGATGGCGCGGCACTCGGACGCGTTGCGGCCCTGGATCTGCAGCGGCAGCTGCACGTTGGCCAGCACGGTGCGCCAGGGGAACAAGGCCGGCGCCTGGAACACGTAGCCGTAGGCGCGCGCGAGCCGCGCGTCGCGCGCGCTCAGGCCGTTGACGAGCACGCTGCCGGAGGTGACCTGCTCCAGGTCAGCGATGACGCGCAGCAAGGTCGTCTTGCCGCAGCCCGAGGGGCCGATCAGCGAGAGTAACTCGCATTCGGCGATCGACAGACTGACCCGGTCGAGCGCGACGACCGGATTCTCCTTGGCCGGGTAGATCACCGAGAGGTCGCTGACCTCGACGACCGGGGC
>JANMYG010000681.1:0-6894 GCA_031381865.1 Betaproteobacteria bacterium
GCCTACGACATCGCCAAGGCGATGATGGACGGTTTCAACCGGCATTACCGCCTGTTTCGCACCGAGTCGGCCCGGGCCAAGCACCGCTTCGAGACCGCCGACTGGCATGGCCAGCAGCGCGCGCAGCGCGAGCGCATCGAGTTCTACGACCTGCGCGTGCGCGAATGTTCAACCCGGCTCGAGCGCGAATTCAAGGCCGGCGAGCAGCCGATGGAGGTGTGGCAGCAGGTCAAGCTGCATTACATCGGGCTGCTGGTGGACCACCACCAGCCCGAGCTGGCGGAGACCTTCTTCAACTCCGTCACCACCAAGATACTGCACCGCAGCTATTTCCAGAACGATTTCATCTTTGTGCGCCCGGCCGTCAGCACCGAATACATCGAGAACGACGAACCGGCGGCGCGCCCGACCTACCGCTCGTATTACCCGACGCAGGAGAACATGCAGGAGGTGCTGGTGCAGCTGGTCACGGACTTCGACCTGCGCCGCGCCTTCGACGACCTGCAGCGCGATTGCGGCTTCGTGTGCTCGGCCATTCGCCAGCGCCAGGGTGAAGTCAAGCTGCGCACCAATTTCCAGATCCAGGTCCTGTCGGGCCTGTTCTTCCGCAACAAGGGCGCCTATGTGGTCGGCAAGATCATCAACGGCTTCAAGGAGGAGCCGTTCGCCCTGCCGGTGCTGCACAACAAGCTGGGCAAACTCGTCATCGACGCGGCGCTGTTCGGCGAGGACGACCTCGAGGTGCTTTTCAGTTTTGCCCGGGCCTACTTCATGGTCGACATGGAAGTGCCCAGCGCCTATGTGCAATTCCTGCGCAGCATGATGCCGCGCAAGCCGCGCAACGAGATGTACAGCGCGCTGGGGCTGCAAAAGCAGGGCAAGACGCTGTTCTACCGGGATTTCCTGCACCACCTGCGGCATTCGACCGACAAGTTCCGGATCGCACCCGGGATCAAGGGCATGGTCATGCTGGTGTTCGACCTGCCGTCGTTCCCGTACGTGTTCAAGGTCATCAAGGACTACTACCCGCCGCAGAAGGACACCTCGCGCGAGCAGATCAAGGGCAAGTACCTGCTGGTCAAGCAACACGACCGCGTCGGGCGCATGGCCGACACGCTCGAGTACAGCGAGGTGGCATTTCCGCGCGCGCGCTTCGACGACGGGCTGATCGCCGAGATCGAGAAGTTCGCGCCCAGCCAGCTGGAGATCAGCGACCGCGACCGCGACGGGCAGGTGGAGGTGATCATCAAGCACGTCTACATCGAGCGGCGCATGATCCCGCTCAATATCTACCTGCAGGAGGCTTTCGACCTGGGGCTGGACGGCCCGTCCGGCGACGCCGCCGTGCTGCGGGCGCACGAGCAGATCGAACGCGGCGTGGTCGAGTACGGCAATGCCATCAAGGACCTGGTGGCGGCGAACATCTTTCCCGGCGACATGTTGTGGAAGAATTTCGGCATCACGCGCCACGGCAAGGTGGTGTTCTACGACTACGACGAAATCGAATACATCACGGACTGCAACTTCCGCCGTGTGCCCGAGCCGCGCAACGAAGAAGACGAAATGAGCGGCGAGGTCTGGTACAACGTCGGCCCCAAGGACGTGTTCCCCGAGACCTTCGGCCCGTTCCTGCTCGGCAATCCGGCGGTGCGCGAGGTGTTCATGCGGCACCACGCGGACCTGCTGGACGCCAGTTTCTGGCAGGCCCACAAGGAGCGCATCGCGCAAGGCCATGTGTTCGACGTCTTCCCGTACGACCGCGAAAAGCGCTTTGCGCCCGACGCCACCGAGACCGATTTATCGTAGCAAGCAGCGCCGGGCGGCGCCCGGCCCCAACCCGAACGAAAGGAAGAGCCATGGCTGATTCGAATGCTGATCCGGTAGTGATAGTGGGGGCTGCCCGCACGCCCATGGGCAGTTTCCAGGGCGACTTTTCCGCGCTGGCCGCGCATGACCTCGGTGGCGCCGTCATCCGGGCCGCCGTTGCGCGTTCGGGTATTGCCGGGGAACTGGTGGGCGAGGTCCTGTTCGGCAACTGCCTGATGGCGGGGCAGGGCCAGGCGCCGGCGCGCCAGGCCGCGTTCAAGGGCGGCCTGCCTGACAGTGCCGGGGCGGTGACCCTGTCCAAGATGTGCGGCTCGGGCATGAAGGCGGCGATGTTCGCCCACGACATGTTGCTGGCCGGCAGCCACGAGGTGATGCTGGCCGGCGGCATGGAGAGCATGACCAACGCGCCCTACCTGCTGCAGAAGGCCCGTGCCGGCATGCGCATCGGCCACGACCGCGTGTTCGACCACATGATGCTCGACGGCCTGGAAGACGCCTACGAACCGGGTCGTGCCATGGGCACATTTGGCGAGGACTGCGCCGCCAGGTACCAGTTCAGCCGCGAGGCGCAGGACGCGTTTGCGGTGGCCTCGGTGCAGCGCGCCAAGGCCGCGACCGCGTCGGGCGCCTTCGCCGGCGAGATCACGCCGGTGACGGTCAGGGGCCGCGCCGGCGACACCGTGGTTTCCATCGACGAAGGCCCGGGCCGGGTCAAACTCGACAAGATCCCCTCGCTCAAGCCGGCGTTCAAGAAGGACGGCACGATCACCGCCGCCTCGAGTTCGAGCATCAGTGATGGCGCAGCCGCGATGGTGCTGGCGCGTGCGTCCACCGCGCGGCGCCTGGGGGCACGGCCGCTGGCGCGTATCGTCGCCCACGCCATGTTCGCGCAGCAGCCCAGCTGGTTCACCACCGCCCCGGTGGGCGCGACGCAAAGGGTGCTGGCCAAGGCCGGCTGGAGCGTCGGCGACGTCGACCTGTGGGAGGTCAACGAGGCCTTCGCCGTGGTGCCGATGGCGCTGATGGCCGACCTCAAGGTGGCGCACGAGATCGTCAACGTCAACGGGGGCGCGTGTGCGCTGGGCCATCCGATCGGTGCCAGTGGCGCACGCATCATGGTCACGCTGGTGCATGCATTGTTGGCGCGCGGGCTTAAGCGCGGCGTCGCCACCTTGTGCATCGGCGGCGGCGAAGCGACGGCGGTGGCGCTGGAACTCGTCTGACGCCCCGGCAGCACCCACCACACCGTTACCGTTACCGCGCGAGGCCAAAGTGATACTGACACAGGACCAGGAGATGGTGCGCGACGCAGTGCGCGCTTATGCCAGGGAGCAGCTGTGGCCGCAGGCCGCACGCTGGGACCGGGAACGCCATTTTCCGAAGGAAGCGCACAAGGGCCTGGCCGAACTCGGTGCTTACGGAATCTGTGTGCCGGAGGAGTTCGGCGGCGCAAACCTCGACTACCTGACGCTGGCCCTGGTGCTCGAAGAGATCGCCGCTGGCGACGGCGGCACCAGCACCGCGATCAGTGTCACCAACTGCCCGGTCAACGCGATCCTGATGCGTTACGGCAATGCGCAGCAGAAGCAGCAATGGCTGGTGCCGCTGGCGCGTGGCGAGATGCTGGGCGCCTTCTGCCTGACCGAGCCGCACGTGGGTTCGGACGCGTCGGCCCTGCGCACCACCGCCACCAGGGACCGGGACGGTTACCTGATCGACGGCGTCAAGCAGTTCATCACCAGCGGCAAGAACGGGCAGGTGGCGATCGTGATCGCGGTCACCGACAAGGCGGCTGGCAAGAAGGGCATGAGCGCCTTCGTGGTGCCCACCGATGCCCCCGGTTACCGGGTGGCGCGGATCGAGGAAAAACTCGGCCAGCACAGCAGCGACACTGCGCTGATCAACTTCGACGCCTGCCGCATACCGCACGAGAACCTGATCGGCGCCGAAGGCGAGGGTTACCGCATCGCGCTCGGCGGCCTGGAAGGCGGGCGCATCGGCATCGCCGCACAAAGCGTGGGCATGGCGCGCAGCGCCTTCGAAGTGGCGCTCGAGTACGCCAAGCAGCGCGAGAGTTTCGGGCAACCGATCTTCAGCCACCAGGCGGTGGGCTTCAGGCTGGCCGAATGCGCGACCCAGCTCGAGGCGGCGCGCCAGCTGATCTGGCATGCCGCGAGCCTGCGCGATGCCGGGCGCCCGTGCCTCAAGGAGGCGGCCATGGCCAAGTTGTTCGCCAGCGAGATGGCCGAGCGGGTGTGCTCGGCCGCGATCCAGACGCTCGGTGGTTATGGTTATGTCGGCGACTTCCCGGTCGAGCGCATCTACCGCGACGTGCGTGTCTGCCAGATCTACGAAGGAACCAGCGACGTGCAGAAGATACTGATACAGCGGGCGCTGGCATGAGCCTGCGCTGCGGCGCGGTTCCGTGCCGGCGCACCACCATTTGAGCGGAGAGCCGTATGCCCATCACCAAAAGTTCCAGGCAACTCGTCGACGAAGCCATGGCGCAGGTGCGGACCTATTCGGTCGCGCAGGTGCGCGCCAGGCTGGAGGACCCGGCGATCCAGATCGTCGACATCCGCGACATCCGCGAACTCGCCGACGGCACCGTGGTCGGCGCGATCCACGCGCCGCGCGGCATGCTGGAGTTCTGGGTCGACCCGGAGTCGAAATACCACAGGCCGTTGTTCGCCGACGAGTCGCGCGAGTTCGTCCTGTTCTGCGGCCTGGGCTGGCGCAGCGCGCTGGCCGCCAAGGCACTGCAGGACATGGGCATGACCAACGTGGCGCACATCGAAGGCGGCTACACCGCGTGGGTCGGCAGCGGCGCTCCGACCGAAACGCTGGAGCAGCAAAAGGCGCGCCGGCAGCCGAAGGCATGACGATGCGCCAGCGGCTTGTCCATGCGCGGGGGCACGATGCCTTTTGATGCCGTATTGTTCGACTGCGACGGCGTGCTGGTCGACTCCGAACCGATCACCAATGCCGTGCTGCGCGAGATGCTGTCGGAGCTCGGCTGGGAGATGAGCCAGGACGAATGCCAGCGCATCTTTGTCGGTGCCTCGCTCAAGGACGAGCTAGGCATCATTGCCCACCACAGCGGCCAGCATGTCGGCGCCGACTGGCTGGGGCGGTTCCAGGAGCGCCGCAACGCCGCCCTGCGCGAGCGGCTCACCGCCATCCCGAACATCCACGACGCCGTGCACCGCATCCACGCGCAGCACGACGCGCGCATCGCCTGCGCCTCGGGGGCCGACCGTTTCAAGGTCGAGATGCAGCTGCGCCAGGTCGGCCTGATGGACTATTTCGAGGGCCGTATCTTCAGCGGCTACGAGACTCCGCGTTCCAAGCCGTTTCCGGATGTGTACCTGGCCGCGGCCCTGGCCCTGCAGGCCGACCCGCAGCGTTGTGCCGTGGTCGAAGACACCGTGACCGGCGTCACGGCCGGTGTGGCGGCGGGCGCGTTCGTGTTCGCCTACGCACCCGATGGCGACGGGGCGGCCCTGCGCGTCGCGGGCGCCGCCCGGGTCTTCAGCGACATGGCGCAACTGCCGCTGCTGCTGCTCCAGTAACCCGTCCCAATCAGGAAGCCAACCGATGCCCGTCCTCGATACCAAACTCAACGCCCGCTCGGCCGATTTCCAGGCCAACGCCCTGGCCATGCGCGCGCTGGTGGCGGACCTCAATGCCCAGGTGGCCAGGGCGCAGGAGGGCGGCGGCGAAGCGGCGCGCGCCAAACATGCCGGGCGCGGCAAGCTGCTGCCGCGCGAGCGGGTGCAGATGCTGCTCGACCCGGGTACGCCGTTTCTGGAGCTCAGCCCGCTGGCCGCGCTGGGCATGTACCCCGACAAGGACGGCAGCGACAGCGCGCCCTGCGCCGGGCTGATCGCCGGCATCGGGCGCGTCAGCGGCGTGGACTGCATGGTGGTGTGCAACGACGCCACGGTCAAGGGCGGAACCTATTACCCGTTGACGGTCAAGAAGCACCTGCGGGCGCAGGAGATCGCGCAGCAGAACCACCTGCCGTGTATCTACCTGGTCGACTCGGGTGGCGCCAACCTGCCCAACCAGGACGAGGTGTTTCCCGACCGCGACCACTTCGGGCGCATCTTTTTCAACCAGGCCAACATGAGCGCACAGGGCATCGCCCAGATCGCCGTGGTGATGGGCAGTTGCACCGCCGGCGGCGCCTACGTGCCGGCGATGAGCGACGAGAGCATCATCGTGCGCAACCAGGGCACCATCTTCCTGGGCGGCCCGCCGCTGGTGAAGGCGGCCACCGGCGAGGTCGTGACGGCCGAAGACCTGGGCGGCGGCGATGTGCACACGCGCCTGTCGGGCGTGGCCGACCACCTGGCGCTGAACGACATGCACGCGCTGGCGATCGCACGCAACGCGGTCAAGAACCTCAACGCCACCAAACCCGAGACGCTGGTGCGGGTGCCACCGCTGCCGCCCAGGCTGGACGGGCAGGAGCTGTATGGCGTGATTCCGGTGGATACGCGCAAGCCCTTCGACGTGCGCGAGATCATCGCCCGCGTGGTCGACGGCTCCGAGTTCGACGAGTTCAAGGCGCGTTACGGCACCACACTGGTGTGCGGTTTTGCGCACATCGAGGGCATGCCGGTGGGCATCATCGCTAACAACGGCATATTGTTCAGCGAGTCGGCGCTCAAGGGCGCGCATTTCATCGAGCTGTGTTGCCAGCGCAAGGTGCCGCTGGTGTTCCTGCAGAACATCACCGGCTTCATGGTCGGGCGCAAGTACGAGAACGAAGGCATTGCGCGCAACGGCGCCAAGATGGTGACCGCGGTCGCGACCGCCGCGGTGCCCAAGTTCACCATCATCATCGGCGGCAGTTTCGGCGCCGGCAATTACGGCATGTGCGGCCGCGCCTATTCACCCCGGTTCCTGTGGATGTGGCCCAACGCGCGCATCTCGGTCATGGGTGGCGACCAGGCCGCCGCCGTGCGGGCCACGGTGCGGCGCGACGGTATCGAAAGCCGGGGCGGCAACTGGAGCGTGGAGGAGGAGGAGGCCTTCAAGGCGCCGATCCGCAACCAGTAC
>JANMYG010000717.1:0-4868 GCA_031381865.1 Betaproteobacteria bacterium
CCGTCGGGAAACTCGTGTTGCCCGCCGCTCACGGCGGCCTGGAAACGCGCCATGCCGTGTTCCTGCACATAACGCCCGATGGCGGCGACGTTGTCCGCGTCCGGCGGCCAGTGTGCGGGCAACAGCAGTGCGTGCAGGTCGTGGTAACCCGGGTTCGCCGGCAGCGGTTGGTTGTAGTCGCTGAAATTGCGGTTCAGGTCGACGTTCTCGTTGGTGGCGCGGCGGATGTGCGAAAAACCATAGGGGTTGAGGGCATGGATGTACAACACCGCCACGCCCAGGCGTGCCGCCTGTTCCAACCACTCGGCGTCATGCAGGGCGTAGACCTGCACGCCGCTGCCGCAATAACCTTCCACGCCATGGCAGCCGCTGGAGACGACCAGCAGGCTGGTGGCGTCGGCGCCACCGGCGCGCGCCACATCCATGGCGAGGGTTTCGCCATCGCGGCCCAGGAGCGGATGCCGGTGCGAATCGATGGCCAGGCCGGCCGCGGCGGCGGCCTCGAGGAACTTGGCGCGCGCGACCGCGTAACTGGGGGAGAAGGCCTTGGACAGTTCGATCATGGTGGCCCCTTCAACGGTCGGCGGGCGCATTGGCGGCGCCGAGCCATTCCTCGGCCAGCCGCACCCAGTAGGTCGCGCCGAGCGGAATCAGGTCGTCGTTGAAATCGTAGCTCGGGTTGTGCAGCATGCACGGGCCACCCCCATGCCCGATCTCGCGGTGGCTGCCGTCGCCGTTGGCGATGAAGCAATAGGCGCCCGGCTTGGCGAGCAGCATGTAGGCAAAATCCTCGGCCCCCATGGTGGGCTCCTGCACGATCACGTTGTCGGCCCCGACGATGCCGGCCATGACGCGGCGCGCAAATTCGGCCTCGGCGGCCGAGTTGATGGTCGGCGGGTAGTTGCGCACAAAACTGAATTCGCAGCTCACGCCGAACGCCGCGCAGGTGTGCTGGGCGATCTCCTGCATGCGTCGTTCGATCAGGTCGAGCACCTCGAGCGTGAAGGTGCGCACCGTTCCCTGCAATTCGCAGCTGTCGGGAATCACGTTGGTGGCTTCGCCGGCGTGGATCATGGTGACCGAGATCACGCCCGCGTCGATCGGTTTCTTGTTTCGGCTGATGATGGTCTGGAACGCCTGCACCATCTGGCAGGCGACCGGCACCGGGTCCAGCCCGTAATGGGGCAGCGCCGCATGGCCGCCCTTGCCCTTGATGGTGATCTTGAATTCGTTGCTCGACGCCATCACCGGGCCCGGGCTGACCGCAAACTTGCCGACCTCCGACCCGGGCCAGTTGTGCATGCCGAACACCGCTTCCATCGGGAATTTCTCGAACAGCCCGTCCTTGATCATTTCGCGCGCGCCGCCTCCACCCTCCTCGGCCGGCTGGAATATCAGGTACACCGTGCCGTCGAAGTTGCGGTTGTGCGCGAAATGCTGGGCCGCGGCGAGCAGCATGGCGACGTGGCCGTCGTGCCCGCAGGCGTGCATCTTGCCGGCGTTCTTGCTGGCGTGCCCGAAGCTGTTGAACTCCTGCATCGGCAGCGCGTCCATGTCGGCGCGCAAGCCGACCGCACGGCTGGAGTTGCCGTTCCTGACGATGCCCACCACGCCAGTGGTCCCCATGCCGCGGTGGATCGGAATACCCCATTGCGTGAGCTTGGCCGCCACCACATCGGCGGTGCGGACCTCCTGGAAACACAACTCGGGGTGGGCGTGGATGTCGCGGCGAACCGCCGCGATACCCGCCGCCTGCGTGACGATGGAATCAAGCATCTTCATGGTGTCTCCTGCTGGGTGGCTCTTGCCCCGAGTCTATAACCAAGCCAGAATCCGCATTCCGACCCCCGCGAATTGCACCCGCCGTGCCGCAACCTTCTCCTGTCCGACCAGCCACACGCCGTATGACCACCTCGATCCTGGGCGCCTGCCCGCACGACTGCCCCGACACCTGTTCCTTTGTCACCACCGTGCAGGACGGCGTGGCGCTCAAGGTGCAGGGCAACCCGAGCCATCCCCAGACCGACGGCGTCTTGTGCACCAAGGTGTCGCGTTACACCCAGCGCACCTACCATCCCGAGCGGCTGCTGCATCCGCTCAAACGCTGCGGCCCCAAGGGCAGCGGCCAGTTCGAGCGCACCACCTGGGAGGCGGCCCTGGGCGACATCGCGCAGCGCCTGCGCGCGATCGCCGGGCGATCCGCCGACGCGGCACAGGCCATCCTGCCCTACAGCTACGCAGGCACCATGGGCCTGGTGCAGGCCGAAGGCATGGCGGCGCGGTTTTTCAACCGGCTCGGCGCTTCGCGCCTGGAGCGCACGATCTGCTCTGCGGCCGGCGGCGAGGGCCTGGTCCAGACCCTGGGCGCCAAGACCGGCATGCGGGTGGAAAACTTCGCCCGGGCGCGCCTGATCCTGATCTGGGGCAGCAACCCGATCGCCAGCAACCTGCATTTCTGGCGTTACGCCCAGGCCGCCAAACGCGACGGCGCACGCCTGGTGTGCATCGATCCGCGGCGCAGCGAGACCGCCGACAAATGCCACGAGCACATCGCGCTGCTGCCGGGCACCGACGCTGCGCTGGCGCTGGGCCTGATGCACGAGCTGATCGCCAACGACTGGCTCGATCATGACTACATCGCGCGCTACACGCTCGGATGGGAGCCGCTGCGCGAGCGCGCGCTGCAATGGAATCCCGAGCGCGCGGCGGCGGTGTGTGGCATCCGCGCCGAACAGATCCGGCAGCTGGCGCGTGCCTACGGTGGTGCTGTGCGTGGCGCGGGCCCGGTCGCGATCCGGCTGAACTACGGCATGCAGCGCGTGCGCGGCGGCGGCAACGCGGTGCGCGCCGTGGCCTGCCTGCCGGCCCTGGTGGGCGCCTGGCGCGACCCGGCCGGTGGCCTGTTGCTCAGCAGCTCGGGCAATTTCCCGGTCCGGCGTGCGGCACTGGAACGCCCCGAACTGCTGCAGGGCCGGTCGCCCCGGAGCATCAACATGAACACCATCGGCGACGACCTGCTGGGCGGTGCATCGCCGTCGTTCGGCCCGGCCATCGAGGCGCTGATCGTCTACAACAGCAACCCGGTCGCGGTGGCGCCGGATTCCGCACAGGTGGTGCGCGGTTTCGCGCGTGAAGACCTTTTCACCTTGGTGCTCGAACAGTTCCGCACCGACACCGCCGACTACGCCGACTACCTGCTGCCGGCCACGACACAGCTCGAGCACTGGGACATCCACGCGAGTTATGGCCACACCGACGTGCTGCTCAACCGCCCGGCCATCGCGCCGCTGGGGGAAGCCAGGCCGAACAGCCAGATATTTCGCGACCTCGCGCGGCACATGCGGTTCGACGACCCGTGTTTTGCGGACGACGACCAGACGCTGTGCCGCACGGCCTACGGCGATGCGGTGGACTTCGACCAACTGCTGGCCAACGGCTTTGCCACACTGCGCCTGCCCGATGCGCCGTTTGCGCAGGGCCAGTTCCCGACACCATCGGGCAAGTGCGAGTTTTTCAGCGCGCGGCTGGCGGCACAGGGTCTGGACGGTCTGCCGGACCACCTGCCCAACTTCGAGAGCGCCGGCAGTTCTGCAACCTACCCGCTGGCGATGATTTCTCCGCCGGCCCGCAACTTCCTGAACTCGAGCTTCGTCAACGTGCAAAGCCTGCGCGACATCGAAGGCGAACCGCTGCTGGAGATGAGCGCCGACGATGCCGCCGCGCGCGGATTGTCGTCCGGCTCGGTCGTGCGGGTCTACAACCAGCGCGGCGACTACCGCTGCAAACTCGAAGTGTCGCCGCGCGCCCGCCCCGGTGTCGTGAACGGCCTGGGCATCTGGTGGCGCAAACTCGGGCTGGACGGCAAGAACGTCAACGAACTCACCAGCCAGCGGCTCACCGACCTGGGACGCGGGCCGACCTTCTACGACTGCCTGGTGGAGGTGGAGGCGGGCTGACCGGCGCGTTGTCAATCGGTGCCGGCGGCCAGGCCAGCTGCTGTCGGCCATTACAGGCCGGTCATTGACCCGTGGAGTGGCTGGCATCCTCGATCAGCATCTGGGCCGCCTTCTCCGCCACCATGATGGTCGGTGCATTGGTGTTGCCCGAGGTGATGCAGGGAAATACCGAGGCATCCACCACGCGCAGGCCGGCGATGGCGTGCACGCGCAGTCGTGCGTCGACCACGGCGGTATCCGCCGACGGCCCCATGGCGCAGCTGCCAACCGGATGGAAGATGGTGTCGGCGCGGGCGCGAAAGTCGGCCAGCAGTTCTGTGTCGCGCACCGTGCCGACACCCGGCAGGACTTCAGCCGCAATGGCCGCGCGCAATGGTTCGGCGGCGGCCAGCGCGCGCAGCAACCTGGCGCCCGCCAGCGCCTCCCGCAGGTCCTTGTCGGTCGACAGGTAGTTGGGCGAAATCAACGGCGCGGCGAGCGGGTCGGCCGACGCCACGGTGATGCTGCCGCGGCTGGTGGGCCGGCAGGCATGCACCGACATCGAGAACCCGGGGAACGGGTCGGTCAACATCATGCGCCGGGCCTCTGCTGGCCGGGTGCTGTAACTCGCCGGGTTGAAATACAGCTGCAGGTTGGGCCGGACCTGGCCCGCGTCGCTGCGCACGAAGCCGCCTGCCTGGTTGACACCCATCGCCAGCGGCCCGTCGCGCCGCACCACATACCGCAGCGCCGCGCGGACCCTGGCAGCCCAAGGGTACAGGGTGTCGTTCAAGGTCGGCACGCTGGCGCGGTAGACATGGGTGATCCTATTTTCCTCAGTTGACCGGTGGCAATCTGGCGCAAAGGTAGACTTGGCGCGGGTTTGACATGGACGAGAGGGGGCACCCAATGGGTGAGCGCAAATTGGCGCCT
>JANMYG010000742.1:0-2034 GCA_031381865.1 Betaproteobacteria bacterium
CAGGCGCGGGTCACATTCGAGAGCAATGGCGGCGCGACCGGCTGGAACGCGCCGCCGATCCTGCCCTGGTTCGAGCGCGCCCTGAGCGAGGCATCGCAGGCGCACTTTGGCGCGCCGGTGGGCTACATCGGCCAGGGCGGCACGATCCCGTTGATGGGCATGCTGGCGCAGGGGTTTCCGCTGGCCCAGATGATGGTCTGCGGAGTCCTCGGCCCCAAGAGCAACGCCCACGGACCGAACGAGTTCCTGCACGTGCCCTACGCCAAGAAGCTGACGGCGGCCGTTGCCAGGGTGATTGCCCAGGCGCCATGAGGCGCCGGGCCCATCCCCCGGCCAGTGGCGCCGCGGTGCAACGCGCGAAGGTGCACCGGTGAGTCGCCAGGCCGCTCCCGAGACGACAACGAAGTTGCGGCGCGGGCACGCGACGGCGAGTCATTGAGCCGCGATGGCCGATTCGAATTTCAGCCCGATGACGGCCAGGGACGGCACCAACCTGGTGGTGGTCGACTGGCCGCTGGACAAGGGCCCCGTGCGCGGGGTGGTGCTGCTCGTGCACGGGCTGGGCGAACATGCCTGGCGCTACGACCACATGGCCGAACGGCTCAACAGCTGGGGCTTTGTCGTGCGCGGCTACGACCAGTACGGGCACGGCGAGTCCATGGGTCCGCGCGGCGCATTGCCAAGCGCCAACCGCCTGCTCGAAGATCTGGCCGAGGTGGTTGACGAAACCCGCGCCAGGATGAACGCCAAGACGCCGCTGATCATCCTCGGGCACAGCCTGGGCGGGCTGGTGGCGGGGCGATTTGTGTCGCTGCGGATGCGACCGATCCAGGCCTTGGTCATGTCCTCGCCGGCGCTGGACCCGGGCCTCAATACATTCCAGAAATTGCTGCTGGCCGTATTGCCCAGGATTGCGCCAGACCTGCGCATCAGCAACGGCCTCAACCCGGAATTCCTGTCGCACGACCCGAGCGTGGTGTCCGCGTACAAGGCCGACCCGCTGGTGCACGACCGCATCTGCGCGCGGCTGGCAGTGTTTATCGCCAGGAACGGACCAGCCACCATCGCCAGCGCGCCGTCATGGTCGGTTCCCACCTTGCTCCTGTACGCGGGAGCCGACAAGCTCGTCAACCCGGCCGGCAGCCGGGCATTCGCGCTGGCGGCCCCCAAGGAGGTCGTCACGGCGCAATGCTTCCAGGCCCTGTTTCACGAGATCTTCAATGAGCTGGGCCCGCAGCGCGAGCATGTTTTCGAGGCGCTCAAGCGCTGGCTCGACGCGCGCTTCTGAGCGCCCGGCGGGCGGGCGGCTCAGCGCTTGCCCAGCATGCCACCGAGCATGCCCATCAGGTCGCCCGCATTGCCAAGGCCGCCCTGCGGGGCCTGGCCGTTCGGAGTCAGCCGGTCGATCAGGCCCGGCAGCACGTCGGACAACTGGCTGGCGGTGTCGCGCGTATTCATGCCGAGCCTGGCGGCCATTTCGGAGATCGTGTCCGGCCCCAGCGCCTGTTGCAACTGTTCGCCTGAAATCGGCCTGTTCTCGCCGGTTCCGACCCATGATCCGATGACGTCGCCCAGGCCCGCCTGCTGAAACCTGGCCATCAGGCCACCGAGCCCACCCTGGCTGCCGTCATTGCCCAGCATGGCCGTGATGGCCTGCAGCATTTGCGGGTTGTTCGTCAGCGCGCCGATGATCCCGCCCAGATCCAGGCTTCGGATTGTGGCATCGCCCTGTGAGGCATTGCCGCCCATGACGCTACCCGATACGGAATCTAGCAGTCCCATGGTCCACTGCCTTGAAACGGTGTTGAATGAAGACCCTCAGGCAGCTGCATTCCGGACCGCGCGCGAACGAGCGGCGAACCATGCCAGCGCCACGGCCGTCATTGCCACCGGCAGCAGCGAGCCCAGGTTCAGCAGCGTCCAGCCTTGTGTGGTGACCAGCGCGCCCGACGCAAACGAGGTCAGCGCCATGACCGCGAAGACGCAAAAATTGATCGCTGCCTGGGCACGGTCCTTCTCCTCCGGTCGGTAGGC
>JANMYG010000753.1:0-6157 GCA_031381865.1 Betaproteobacteria bacterium
GCGCTGGCGAACCTGCTGGCGCCGTTGCTCGAGATCCTCACCTTGCGGCGCACCGCGTTGGGCCTGCTCGACACCTTCGTGGGCCACCGCATCGGCGAACGCATCCTGCACGGGCAGGTGAAACGCGGCGACGGCGAACAGATCCGCGCCGCGTTCTGGTACTCCGACCTGCGCGGCTTCTCCTCGTTGAGCGAGTCATTGCCCACCGACGAACTGCTGCGCCTGCTCAACGACTACTTCGAGTACTGTGCCGCCGCCGCAGCCGCGCGCGGTGGCGAGATCCTGCAGTTCATCGGCGATGCGATCCTGATCGTGTTCGAGATCCTGGAGCCGGCCGACGAGGCGCTGGTCTGAGAGTCGGCGCTGGACGCGGCGGTCGATGCATTCGCGTCGATCGCGGTGGTCAACCATCGGCGCCGCCGGTCCGCGCAGCCGCCGATCGAGTTCGGTCTGGGCCTGCACCTGGGCACCGTGACCCATGCCAACGTCGGTTCGCCCGACCGCCTGTCGTTCAACGTGGTCGGGCCAGCGGTCAACATGACGGCCCGCATTCAGGAATTGACCAAGGAGACCGGCGTGCCGCTGTTGATGTCGGCCGAGTTCGCACGCAGGGTCCGGCGCAAGCTTCGCAGTGTCGGGCGCTACGACCTGCGTGGCATCGGCAAGTCGCAGGAAGTGTTCACGCTGGTCGAGGAGTGATGCTGGTGCGGTGCCGGCCCCGGGGCCGCGGTGGCTGCCACGCGCGTTGTTGGGTATGCTTGCCGCAGCAGCCGCGACGCGGCGGCCAGCACCAGGTGGAGGAGTGACCAGATGCACATTTTTTTTCCAGTGGCTCGCCAGCGTGCCGGCGCCACCGATGATGCCGGTGTGGCGGAATCCGCTGCCGACGCCGGGCTGATGCAGATCGTCCGCGACCCGGAAGATGCGTCGGAATGGCAGTACCTCGGCAACCCGCAGATCGCCGCCACGACCTCGCTCACGGAGGTCGTCGGGCGCTTCATCCAGGACTGCAGCGGCGCCGACGGCGTGATCGACCAGGAGCATGCCGGCGCCGCAAAAAAACTGCGTGACGCGCTGTTGTCGTGTGCGCAACAGATCAACGACGCGTTGCGCGGGACTGGCACCCGCTAGGCGCCTCCCTGCGCGCCCTCCAGCGCGTCTGCGCGCAAGTGTCGCTCCGGGGCGGCACCGCTTGGTGCTAGCATGGCCGGCATGATCCTGCTCCGGCCAAGCTCCAGTGTGCGCGGCGCAGCAATGGCGCTGTCGATGCTGGTCGTCGCCTGCGCGGCGCCAGCGTCCGGCGTCGTTGATCCATCTGCCGCGCCGGCGCATCGCCTGATCGTGGTGACGGTATCGGAGTGGCCGGCCACGGATGCCCTGGCCCGGCGTGTGGCCGCGGTGGCCGGTGTCCCGGTGGTCGACGTGCGGCGCATCGCGCCACGCCAGTTCGTGTTGTCGTTGTTGTGCCCCGACGCGCCCGCCTGCAGTGCGGCGCAGGAACGCCTGTCCGCCGAGCCGGCTTTGCTGCTCGGGTTGCAGGAGGACCAGCGCCGGCGCATTCCTGCGCGCCCCACGCCCCCTGCCGCGTACTAAAAAAACGGATCACCCCATGCCCTCCAGACCGATCCGCCGTTCCCTTGTATTGCTCGCGCTGGCCGTCCTCGCGCTGGGCATCCGGCCCGACACCGCGTGGAGCGAGAGCGGCGTTTTGCCCAGGCGCGTCGCCACGGCCACCGAAGACCCCACGTCGGCACGTGTCATCGTCAAGTACCGCGCCGACAGCACACTCATGCGCGCGTTGTCGGTGCGCAGCGGCGCCGTGCGGCCGGCACATGCCGGCGCGTTGTCGCTGCGGCTCGGGCTGGCGCTGACGGATGGCCGCACGCTCGGCGACCGGACCCAGAGCCTGCGCGCAAGTGGCCTGTCGTCGTCGCAACTGGCGGCGCAGCTGGCCGCGCAACCGGACGTGGAGTGGGCGGTTCCCGACCGGCGCCGGCGCGCCACGGCCTTGTCCGACGATCCTTTGCTGCCCCCCGGACAGACCGCTCCGTTGCCGGCCGTCGGCCAGTGGTATCTGCGCGCGCCGGACAACACCATCGTCTCGGCGGTCAATGCGGTCGGGGCGTGGGACGTGACCACCGGCTCGCCAGCCGTGACGGTGGCCATGCTCGACACCGGTGTGCGTTTCGACCATCCCGACCTGGCGGCCAAGCTGTACCCGGGTTACGACTTCGTCCAGGACGCGGCCCCGGCCGACGACAACCAGCCCGGCCGCGACAACGACGCCAACGACCCGGGCGACTGGACCACCCTGGGCCAATGCAGCCCGGGCGAAGCCGCCGCCGACAGCAGCTGGCACGGCACCCAGGTCGCCGGTCTGATTGGCGCGGCGACTAACAACGCGGCCGGCATGGCCAGCATCGGCCGCAACCTGATGCTGTTGCCGATCCGGGTGCTGGGCCGTTGCGGCGGCTTCGACTCCGACATCATCGCCGGCTTGCGCTGGGCTGCCGGGGTGACGAGCGAAGTCGGCTTCGGCGCCTCGGTCACGCTGCCCAACGATCACCCGGCCAAGGTCATCAACATGAGCCTGGGTTCGGTCGGAAGCTGCGAGGCGTCGTACCGCGATGCGTTCGCCGAGGTGAAAGCCGCAGGTGTCACGGTGGTGGTCGCGGCCGGCAACGAAAACGGCCTGGCGGTCAATTCGCCGGCCAATTGCCCGGGTGTGATCGCGGTTGCGGGTGTGCGCCATGCCGGCACCAAGGTCGGTTATTCCAGCATCGGGCCCGAAGTGAGCATCGCGGCGCCGGCGGGCAACTGTGTCAACGAATCCACCGCGCTGCCCTGCCTCTTTCCATTGCTGACCACCACCAACTCCGGCACCACGGTGCCGGTGGCAGCGGACAACAGCTTCAGCGACGGCACGTCCGAGCGCGCCTCGCTGGGCACCAGCTTTTCGGCGCCTTTGGTCGCGGGCGCGGTGGGCCTCGTGCTGTCGGTCAACCCGGCGCTCACGCCGGACCGTGTCAAGGCGGTACTGCAGGCCAATGCGCGCGCCTTTCCGAGCAGCGGCAGCGCCGCCAGCGTCGCGGCTTGCCACGCGCCCGATGGCGTGGAACAGCTCGAGTGTTATTGCACCACCACGACCTGCGGCGCGGGCCTGCTGGACGCCTTCGCTGCCGTGTCCAGGGCGCTCGACCCCGCCGCTTCGATTACTGCGTCCACCACCACACCCACCGTGGGCGACGCCGTGACGCTCGACGGCAGCGCGTCGCTGGCCTACGCCAACCGTGCCATCACCAACTACCAGTGGACGATCACGGCCGGCGCGGCGTTCGCCAGCTTCAGCGGTGCGACCAACCGATCCGTCGCCACGCTCAACACCAGCTCGGCCGGCAACGTGACGGTGCAACTCGTCGTCACCGACAGCACCGGCGCGACCGCGACCAGCGCCACATCGGTCACGGTCGCGCCGCCGGCTCCCCCGGCCCCTGCCACCGGTTCTTCGGGTGGTGGCGCGGTCGACCTGGCCTGGGTGCTCGTATTGGCCGGCGCGGTGGCTGCCTTACGGCTGCTGGGTCGATTTGGCGGCGTGCGCGACAAGCGGCCGAGGTAGGCCGCTGGTCGGTCTGGATTGTTCCGGGGTGCGATGGCTGTCACGGCTGTACACAGGCAGTACCTCTTCCATGACCGGGGTTTGTTTCTGCACTGATTGCCGCTGCAGGTAGGGCAGCTTTTCAGCAAGGTTCGGCACGCCCTTGTCTGCTTCGGTTTCGTCCAGCGCCGTCCTGTGCCGCAGTTTTACGCACCTCCGACTCCAGGGTGCCGGCACCCATTCAGCTGGCCGTCCATGCCAGCTCCAGTGAGCTTGCTGCCGCCTGCAGGCGCTGGTCCAGTGTCCACAGCCAGCTGCCGGATGTCAGCCTGGCGGCGGCCAGCAAATGGGCGTCCACGTACCCGATGCCCCTGCCGAACAGCGATTGGCGTGCAATGAATTCCAGCACTTCGGAATCCGTCGCGGCGGTGGCCATCGGGAGCTGACTCAGCGCTTCGAGCACCTGGGTGCGTTGCCGCAGATTTCCGAGCGCCAGTTCGCCCAGCACGAACGGATGGGCCAGTACCGCGCCTTGGCTCAGATACTGGACCAGGCGCGTATTGCCGCGTTGCAAATGATCGACCCATACCGACGTATCGACCAGGATCATGCGTCGGCCCGGCGTCGCGGTGGCGCCTTGAGTTGCGGCTCGGTGCCCCCCAGCAGGGCCAGGCGCCGCGCGCTCTCGCGCTCGATCAAGGCCCTGAGCGCTTCACGCACGAGCGCGGATTTCTCCTTCAGGCCGGTCATGCGTTGGGCCTGGTCCAGCAGTTGATCGTCGAGTGCAAGCGTGGTACGCATGGAACGCTCCGTGATGGATGAGCACACATACTAGCATCATTCGATGACGGTTTTTGTGCCAACCGCCCTTGTGCAATTTCCGGAATGCGGTCGGTGGGCTGCGCCAGTGCAGGGTGGGGCGTGTTGCATCGCTCCTCCACAAACCGGACAGATTACTTGCTACGGACCGGACAACTCTTTCACTGCCGACAGATTTACTTATGGTCTTTGACACCATCAAATTTCGATGGTATTCTGCACCATAAATGAAAGCCATCCGGCTGTTCCACGACAAGGCTTCACTACCCGATGGCTCGATTGTCGAGATGACCATTTGGCGGCTCCCCGCGGCCCACCCAGAGCGGCTGCACGGACTGAAGTACAGCCTGTACTACGGTCGAGCGGGCGAGCGCATTGTGGGTTACGACAACGAGCGCGGAAAGGGTGACCACAAGCATATTGAAGGACGAGAAGTTCGATACCGATTCGTGTCGGTAGAGCAACTTGTTGCGGACTTCTTGGCAGATGTCGAGCGAATCCGCAGACACGAATCGCAGCAACGGGAGTAACGCTATGACGAAGAAAGTTCAAGTGCATGTCGATGGCCTGGCGGCGATGGGCAACCGCTTTGTCGATGCCTGGCATCGCGCGCAAGGCGGCGAATCGGTTGACGAAGCGCATGTGACCTTCCTCAGCTTCCAGGCCATGACAGAGACCCTGTCCCCACGCAGACTGGAGTTGTTGCGGCATGTGCGACAGCACGGCGCAGCGAGTGTGCGTGACCTGGCCGCCTCGTTGGGCCGGGACTACAAGAATGTGCACCAGGACGTGAGCGCCCTTGCGGCTGGCGGACTCCTTCTGCGGGATGGGCGCCGATTGACCGCTCCTTGGAACGAAGTGCAGGCCAGTATCAATCTGGCTCCGGCTTGATACCTTTGGTGCTTCACTGAGCGGCCGGGTGCTGATCGGCTGGAGCCCACATGTCACAGCGCCGTAGCGGGCCAGTTCGATAGTGGGCCGTCACCGTACCGGCCGATGTTCACTCATTCAATCCTTGGCAGAAACATGGGCAGAAACACAAAACGGGCCGTAAAGGCCCGTATTCAATAGCTTCCTGGCGGAAGCTGTGGGATTCGAACCCACGGAGGACTCACATCCTCGCCGGTTTTCAAGACCGGTGCCTTCAACCGCTCGGCCAAGCTTCCAGAGCAGCGATTTTAGCCGGCGCCCCAGATGCCGGTGGCGGCGCCGAACGAACGCGTCGTCAGGCCCGGACCACTGCTGCGCCCATGGGTCGAATTCGAGGGGCCAGCAACGGCTCCAACTCGCGCTTGGCAACCCGCAAGTCGTAGTCGCGTTGCAGGTTGACCCAAAATTCCGTGCTCATGTTGAAGTACAGACCCAGCCTGACGGCGGTGTCCATGGTGATGGGGCGACCATTCTTGACGATATCGGTGATCCTGCTCGGCGGCACGTCGATGTCGCGCGCCAACTGGCTCGCGGGCAGTCCCATTGGTTCCAGAAAGTCCTTCAACAAAATCTCTCCGGGCGCAATTTCGCGCAACACCCTCGTCTTCATGGTCATGATTGCCTCCGTCAGTGGTAGTCCACAATTTCCACACCGTATACCCCGTCATCCCACCGCGGGCCAAGGCGACGTCAACCGGCGCGCAGCATGCCCTTGGTCTCGATGAAAGCCACCACCTCGTCCAGCCCGCTGCGGGTGCGCAGGTTGGTCATCACGAACGGCTTCAGGCCGGCGGCGGTGGTGCGCATGCGCCG
>JANMYG010000772.1:0-2311 GCA_031381865.1 Betaproteobacteria bacterium
CGCGCCGGTGTCGATGCCTACCAATTCGAAGGCAAGCGCATCGCCACTTATGCCGGCCTGAAGGCCGCCAGCGCCCTGGTCGCGGCCGATTTCTTCGGCCACCCTTCGCAACAACTCGATGTGGTCGCCGTGACCGGCACCAACGGCAAGACTTCCACCGTGTGGTGGCTGGCGCAGGCCCTGTCGAGCACGGAACTGCTTCCGGCGCTGCCGTGCGCCATGGTCGGAACACTGGGTGTGGGACGGCCACCGGCCGCCAGTGCCGGCGACGACGAATCGCCGCCGGCCGACCTGCTGGCGACCGGACTGACCACCCCCGACCCGGTGTTGCTGCAGGCCAGCCTGCGCCGTTTCACCGACGCCGGCCTGCGCGCCTGTGCGCTCGAGGCATCGTCGATCGGCATCGACGACCACCGGCTCGACGGCACGCTGGTACACACGGCGGTCTTCACCAACTTCACCCAGGACCACCTCGACTACCACGGCAGCATGGCGGCGTACTGGCGCGCCAAGGCCCGGCTGTTCCGGTGGCCGGGGCTGCGGGCCGCCGTGGTCAACATCGACGACCCGAAGGGTGCGGAACTGGTCCTGGCGCTGGAGCACAGCGGACTGGACATCTGGACGGTCTCCGCGCGGACCGCCGCCAGGCTGCGCGCCGGCGACACCAGCCACGCCGGCGGCAAATTGGCCTTCGACGTGATCGAAGGCGAAACGCGGCACCGGCTCGAGACCCGCGCCGTCGGCCAGTACAACGTATCCAACCTGCTGGGCGTGATCGCCGCGATGCGTTCGCTGCATGTTCCGCTCGACCAGGCCGTGGCTGCCTGCCACGCGCTGTCGCCGGTGCCGGGGCGCATGCAGTGCGTGGACGCACCTGGAAAACCGTTGGTGGCGGTGGACTATGCCCATACCCCCGACGCGCTGGAAAAGGCGCTGCAGGCACTGCGGCCCCTGACCGGGCAACGCGGCGGCCGACTCTGGTGCGTGTTCGGGTGTGGCGGCAATCGCGATCCGGGCAAACGCGCACCGATGGGCGTTGCCGCAGCGAATGGCGCGGACCAGGTGGTGGTGACCAGCGACAACCCGCGCAACGAAGACCCGCAGGGCATCATCGACCAGATCATGGCGCCACTGGCCGGCCGGCCGGCGATCAGCCAGCAGGTCGACCGCGCACTGGCCATCGCGCAGACGCTGCGACACGCGTCCAGCCAGGACGTGGTGCTGGTGGCCGGCAAGGGCCACGAGGCATACCAGGAAGTGGCCGGCGTCCGCGTGCCTTTTTCCGACCTGGAGCAGGTCCGCGCGGCGCTCGCCGACTGGCGCGCGCCGAGCCCGTGTGGCGGAGTAGCGGCATGACCCGCATGATGGACCTGCATGAAGTACTTTCCTGCCTTGCGGGCGGCATGCCGGTCGGGGACATGGCCGTGGTGATCGACCGCGTGCATACCGACACGCGCAGCCTCAAGTCGGGCGACCTGTTCGTCGCCCTCAAGGGCGAGCACTACGACGCCAACCAGTTCCTGGCGCAGGCCAGGGAACGTGGCGCGGTGGCGGCCATTTGCCACCCCGGCGCCGGGCTGGCCGGCGCCGGTTTGCCGGGCATCGAGGTGCACGACACCCGCCAGGCGCTGGGCGCGCTGGGCGCCGCATGGCGGGCCCGGTTCGAATTGCCGCTGATAGCGGTGACCGGCTCCAACGGCAAGACCACCGTGACGCAGATGCTGGCCTCGATCCTGCGCGCCTACAAGCCGGCGGCGACGCTGGCCACGCTGGGCAACTTCAACAACGACATCGGCGTGCCGCTGACGCTGCTGCGCCTGCGTGCGGAGCACCGGATCGCGGTGCTCGAACTGGGCATGAACCATCCGGGCGAGATCGCCCGGCTCGCGGCCATGGCCAGGCCGACCGTGGCGCTGGTGAACAACGCCCAGCGCGAGCATCTCGAATTCATGGCCACCGTGGAAGCGGTGGCGCACGAGAACGGCGCGGTCATCGGCGCGCTGCCGCCGGCCGGCGTCGCCGTGTTCCCGCACGACGACAGTTATGCCGGGTTGTGGCGCCGGCTCGCATCGACGCGGCCACAAATGACATTTGCGGTCCAGCCGGCCCCCGCGCAACCCGGCGCGGCGCCGGCCGACGTCCGCTGCGAAGCACCGGCCTGGACCGATGGCGCCTGGCAGGTGCAGGCGCACACACCGGCGGGTGCCTTCGCATTCGCGCTGCGCGTGGCGGGGCTGCACAACGTGCACAACGCGCTGGCGGCGACCGCCTGCGCCTTGGCCGCCGGTGTTGGACTGGCCGAAATACGGCG
>JANMYG010000774.1:0-10160 GCA_031381865.1 Betaproteobacteria bacterium
CCTGGCCCGCACCGGGTGCTGAGCCGGTGGGGCCGCGATCTGGCGCAGGCGGCGCGAACGATGGAACACCCGTTCAACCCCGGGTTGATGCAGGAGGCATTGTTGAGCCAGGCGAAAATCGCCCTAAACTCGGGTGATTGACAAGCAGCCCATGAGCACCTCGCCGACCTCGCCCCGCCCCAGTGTCATCCAGCTGGCCATCAAGGAGAAGGCCGCCCTGTACGCGGCCTACATTCCGCTGTTCGTGGAGGGTGGGATCTTCATTCCGACGGCGCGCGAATACAAGCTCGGCGACGATATCTACGTGCTTTTGTCGCTGCCGGAGGACCCGCAACGTTACCCGGTCGCCGGCAAGGTGGCCTGGGTGACTCCCGCGAAAGCCGCAGGCAGCCGCACCCAGGGCGTGGGCATCCAGTTTCCCAAAGACGAAAAATCGAAGTTGCTCAAGGTCAAGATCGAAGAAATCCTGGGCGCTGCGCTCGCTTCCGACCGTCCGACCCAAACCATCTGATACCGCGGGACTGGCCGACCCATGCCGGTCAGACCGGACTGCGGCGGCAGCGCCGGTGTTGCGTCCACCTCACCAGGCCCATGTTCACTGATTCGCACTGTCACCTGTCTTTTCCCGAACTGCGCGGCGACATCGAGCGTATCCGTGCCGCCATGGTGCAGGCTAAAGTGAACCGCGCGCTGTGCATTTGCACCACGCTGGAGGAGTTTCCGGCGGTCCACGAATTGGCCTGCAGTTATGACAACTTCTGGGCCACCGTGGGTGTACATCCGGACAACGAGGGTGTTACCGAGCCCCGGCTCGAGGACCTGCTGCAGCGCGGGCGCCTGCCGCGCGTGGTTGGCATTGGCGAAACCGGTCTCGACTACTACCGTCTGGGCGGGCGGTCCTTGGACGACATGGAATGGCAGCGGGAACGTTTCCGCGTCCACATCCGGGCCGCGCGACTGCTGGCGCTGCCGCTCGTGATCCACACACGAAGTTCTGCTGCCGACACGCTGCGCATACTGCGGGAGGAGGGTGCGTCGGGGCCGGCGGACGCATCCCGAGGCGTATTTCACTGCTTTACGGAAAGCATGGATGTCGCGCGCGCGGTGCTCGACATGGGGTTCTACGTGTCCTTCTCGGGCATAGTGACGTTCAAGAATGCGCAGGATTTGCGCGATGTGGCGGCTTTCGTACCACTGGACAGGCTGCTGATCGAGACCGACAGCCCGTACCTGGCACCTGTGCCGTACCGGGGAAAGACCAACAACCCGTCCTACGTTGCGTTCGTGGCGCAGCAGATTGCCGCGGTCAAGCACTGTTCGATCGAGGAGATTGCGGCCGTCACGAGCCGGAATTTCGACCATCTTTTCCCCCTGGCGGCCATATGACAACCCTTCCAACCACCTTCTTTCGGCCCAGAGCAAAGTTTATAAGTTACATTAAATATGCAATTTATCTATTTGTTTTTATTGGATTATCTAAAGGAATCGCCGGATCCTACGATGATTTCTTCCAGGCCATCAAGCAAGATGATGAAGCGGCAGTCGCGGCATTGCTGGTGCGCGGCTTCGATGGCAATACCCGCGACGCGAATGGCCAGCACGGCTTGTACCTTGCCATCAGGGAAAAGTCGCTCAAGGTCGCCGGTGTGTTGCTCTCCTGGGCCAAGATCAACGTGGAGTCGCGTACGACGGCAGATGAGAGCCCGTTGATGCTTGCCGCCATGGGAGGGCACCTCGACCTGGCGAAACGCCTGATCGAGAAGGGCGCCGATGTCAACAAGACCGGCTGGACGCCCCTGCATTACGCTGCAACACGCGGCCATTCGGCGGTCATCACGCTGTTGCTCGACCACTACGCGTATATAGACGCGAGCTCACCCAACGGAACGACACCGTTGATGATGGCCGCGTTTTATGGGACGCCGTCGGCGGTCAAGGTCTTGCTGGAGGCTGGCGCGGATCCGATGATCAAGAACGACCAGGGCTTGTCGGCGATCGACTTTGCGCATCGCAATAACCGACTCGACTCGGCAGAAATCATTGCAGCGTTCGTGCGTGCCCGGCAACCCAAGGGCAAGTGGTAACCAGGCAGCCATACCGCAAATGGTCGCCACGCATCCACAAGGCAACTGGTCGCCAGACGGCGCGACCGTGGGGTGCGGGATCCGCTGGCATCGGGTCGGTATGTGCCTGATCCCATGCACCAGAACCGGCCACCCTTGTCGTCATTACTTAATACGATGTATATTATGTTAAGTCACGTGGGTTCGATGTGCGGCCTATGGGTTGTGATCATGAAACCGAGAACATCACCGTAGGCACACTCACATCGGAGAACGACGCGCCCAGCGCGATTTCACCTTTTCCGTGCAGTACGCATTCCTCCCGTCGCAGCAGCAGGTCCGCCCCACCGCCGGAAAATCGTACCCAGCTGCCATAGGTGCTCACGTCGACCAGCAGGATGCTGCCATTGCGCCAATCGACTCGGGCATGGGCGCGCGAAACGCGCGGATCGTTGACGACGAATTCCGCCTGGCTGACACGCCCGATATGGATCGGCAACTGGAACGACCTGAACCGCTTGCGTACATCCAGCCACACCAGTTCGATCTCGCCACCGAGCAGGTCCTTTTCCATCAGGTCCTGCTGCGAGTCGAGCGTCGCCTGCATGGTCAGGAAATCACTGCTCAGGTTTTCGTGCCATTCAACCTGAAACACCGAACACGGTTCCGCCCTGCCCCGGATCGTGATCGGTCCCAGCGGGCGAAAACGCACGCCGTCGCCCTCGCTTGCGTCTTCGAGCGAAGAACTGTTGGCCCAGATCTGGTGCGGCCCGGACAAGTCGCTGAGACGAGAAGCGACATTGACGGCGTCACCGTAACAGTCGCCATCGACGAACTCGACCTCGCCGCGCGCGACCCCGACGCGAATTGGCATACGGGTGCTGGCAGTGGAGCTTGCGATGCGCTTCTGGTGGCCGCGTTGCATCTCGACCACGGCCGCAATGGCATCCGGCGCATGCGGAAAAACCGCCAACACACCGTCGCCGAGCGTTTTGACGACCCGACCGGCGTGCGCAACACAGATTTCGCCAATCCATTGGGTCAGTTGGGTCACGACCTGCGACGCCCGCGCATTGCCTATGGTTTCGAACACCGCCGTGCTTCCCATCAGGTCGGCGAAAACGACAGTAGTCTGTACACTCATTCCCAGGCTTCTCCAGATTCTTGGCTGCTCTCGCAGTTTAGACCATCGGCAAGCTCGCCCGCGGGCAACCGTGGGGGCCGTAGACCGAAACTCGCCAGGTTCTACTGGCAGCGGATTCGCCCGATTTGGGTGGCTCCCCAACATTGGCAGGCATGCTGCTGTTATATTGCACTGCAGCAAATTCAAAAAAGGCGGACCTCCCATGTTGTACCAACTGTACGAAACCCAGCGCTCGATGATGGAGCCATTCTCCGATCTGGCGAACGCCGCCGCCAAGGTGTTCGCCAATCCGCTGTCGGTCCTGGGTCAGACGCCCTTCGCCCAACGCATGTCCGCCGGTTTCGACCTGATGCACCGGCTCGGTCGCGACTATGAAAAGCCGGAATTCGGCATTCGCACGGTCGATGTGGATGGCGTCGGCGTGGCGATCCACGAGCGCGTGGAAATCAACAAGCCGTTTTGCGAACTGCGCCGCTTCAAGCGCTTCAGCGATGATCCGGCAACACTCAATCGCCTGAAAGGGCAACCCGCGGTGCTGGTGGTTGCGCCGCTGTCGGGTCACTACGCGACGCTGCTGCGCGACACCGTCCAGACCATGCTCAAGGACCACAAGGTCTACATCACCGACTGGAAGAACGCGCGCCTGATTCCCCTGACTGAGGGCGAGTTTGACCTTGACGACTATGTCAACTATGTGCAGGAATTCATTCGGCACCTGCAGAAAACCTACGGCAATTGCCATGTGATGAGCGTCTGCCAGCCGACGGTCCCGGTCCTCGCGGCGGTCTCCCTGATGGCCAGCCGCGGCGAAAAGACCCCCCTGAGCATGACCATGATGGGCGGGCCGATCGATGCGCGCAAGTCACCCACCGCTGTGAACAACCTGGCGATGAACAAGAGCCACAACTGGTTCGAAAACAATGTGATCTACCGTGTTCCAAGCAGTTTCCCCGGCGCCGGTCGGCGCGTCTACCCCGGCTTCCTGCAGCATTCCGGATTCGTGGCGATGAATCCAAGCAACCACGCCAAGAGCCATTACGACTATTTCCAGGATCTCATCAAGGGCGACGGAGCCAGTACCGAAGCCCACCGCAAGTTCTATAACGAGTACAACGCCGTGCTGGACATGGATGCCGCCTATTACCTCGACACGATCAGGGTGGTGTTTCAGAACTTTGAACTCGTCAACGGTACGTGGGATGTCAGATCGGTAACGGGCGAACTCGAACGGGTGCGTCCGCAGGACATCAAGACCACCGCCCTGTTTTCTATCGAGGGGGAACTGGACGATATTTCCGGCTCGGGTCAGACCGAAGCCGTGCATGGCATCTGCAGCGGCGTACCGAGGCCAATGCAAAAGCACCTCGAAGTCAAGGGTGCCGGCCACTACGGCATTTTTTCCGGCCGGCGCTGGCGCGACGTGGTCTATCCGCAGGTCAAGGCGTTTATCCTGGGCCACCAGCCGTCCGCTCAGCCGGCACCCAAACCCGCCAAACCTGCGCAACAGCTCGAGTTGCCGGTCCGGCCGCAACGCCGGGCGGCGAGCGCCGCGAAGAGCCCGGTCAAAACCGCAAAGTTGGCGCTTCCAGTTCCTGCCAGGTCGGCCGGCGCACCCAAGAAAGCCGGCCGAAACAAGTAGCCCCATGCCGGTCGACGCGGCGCGCATACTGGCGGCGTTGCCCCAGACGCAGTGCACCCGCTGCAGTTTCCCCGACTGCGCGGCGTATGCCGCTGCCGTCGTCGCGGGCGAGGCAGAGATCAACCAGTGCCCACCGGGTGGTGCCGAAGGTATCCGCCGGCTGGCGGAAATCACCGGCCATGCGATCACGGCCCTCAACCCCGACAACGGCGTCGAGGCGCCGCGCGCGGTGGCTTTCATCGATGAGGACTGGTGTATCGGCTGCACCTTGTGCATCAAGGCCTGCCCCACCGACGCGATCATCGGCAGCAACAAATTGATGCATGCCGTCATCGAAGCGTATTGCACCGGTTGCGAGTTGTGCCTGCCGGTCTGCCCGGTCGACTGCATCGTGATGGAAAACGCGACAGGCGCGGCGACCGGCTGGGCCGCATGGTCGCAGGCACACGCGGACCAGGCGCGCGATCGGTACGAGTTCAGCCGCTACCGACGCGCCCGCGCCGCAGTCGAGAACGACCAACGGCTTGAAGACAAGGCGGCGGCAAAATTGGCTGACCTGCGCAACCAGTCGTTGCATCGCGACCCGGCAGTGCTGGAACAGAAGCGCGCCGTGATCGAAGCGGCGCTGGCGCGCGCGCGCGCCAAGCGTGAAGCGGCAAAGCGCGAAGAATAGTCGGCAGCCACCCGCGGCGCTTACCCGAGCGCGTCGTTCACCTGCTCATGGAACTCGGCCAGGCTCACGGCGTTGCCGATCTCGCGCGGCAATGCATCGCGCACGGAAAAGACCCCCAGGATTCTTCCCGCCGCAGAGACGATCGGCAGGTGGCGAAAGCCGCGCTCGATCATGATCAGCACGGCGTCGGACACCAGCCGGTCGGGCGCAACGCAATGGGGATTGCGGGTCATGACGTCGGACACCAGTGTCTTTTCAGGACTCAGCGCCTTGGCCACGACGCGCGTCATCAGGTCGCGTTCGGTCACGATGCCGA
This sequence comes from Betaproteobacteria bacterium, assembly GCA_031381865.1. Lineage (GTDB taxonomy): Bacteria > Pseudomonadota > Gammaproteobacteria > Burkholderiales > Burkholderiaceae_C > CAISIP01. The sequence goes on from JANMYG010000774.1 coordinate 5,836, forward strand.
GCAGGGTGCCGGGCGTGTCCACGATCAGCACGCTGCCGCAGTTGGCCTTGGTCATGACACAGGCCGCTTCCCACACGGTCGCGTGCGGGCCCAGACTGATCACGTGTCGTTGCGACATGGATTGGAAAACGGTGCGTTCGGGCATGGTGGCAACCCCCTTCAAGCGGCGATTTGAATCCAGTTTCCGGGCAATTGCAACCGCAATCGAATTGCGATCGCACTAGCGCAGCGTTGCGTTGATTTTGGCCAGCGCTGCCGCACCCGGACACAACTGCGCGGAGCCCAGCGCGTTGAGCGGCCGGTCGCTGGTGTTGAGCGTGGTATGCAAATCGGTGGCCAGCGGGTCCAGGTACAGCAGCCCGGTGACGACCTCGCCGCGGGCCTGGTGCGCCTGCATATAGCTCATCGCCGCGTATCGGTCGGTCGGGTCGTAGTCGGCGTGTAGCTTGCGCAGCCGCAATACCGAGCCATCGTGCTGCGGCACATCCACCACCTCGCCCGGCGCATATTGCGTCGTGATCTCCGCGCGCGGAGCGATGAAATCGATCCGGCTCACGGCCTCGTTGTGCTGGCGCACATAGTCGTAGCTCTTGGTGCTGCCGCCGTGGTTGTTGAACGTGACGCAGGGGCTGATGACGTCGATAAACGCGGCGCCACCGTGTGCCATGGCCCCCTTGATGAGCGGCACCAGCTGTGCCTTGTCACCCGAGAAGCTGCGCGCCACATAGGTGGCCCCGAGCTGCAGCGCGATGCCCACCAGGTCGATAGGACTGTCGTTGTTGATGATCCCCTTCTTGCTCTTGGAGCCCTGATCGGCGGTGGCGGAAAACTGGCCCTTGGTGAGGCCGTAGACACCGTTGTTCTCGACGATGTAGGCCATGCGCACGCCCCGACGCATGGCGTTGGCGAATTGGCCCAGGCCGATGGATGCCGAATCACCATCACCGGACACGCCCAGGTACAGCAGGTCGCGGTTGGCCAGGTTGGCGCCGGTCAAGACCGACGGCATGCGGCCGTGCACGGTATTGAAGCCGTGCGAGGCCCCCAGGAAGTAATCGGGCGTCTTGGAACTGCATCCGATACCCGACAACTTGGCGACCCGGTGCGGTTCGATGTCGAGCTCCCAGCAGGCCTGGATGATGGCCGCCGAAATCGAGTCATGCCCGCAACCGGCGCACAAGGTGGAGATGCGGCCTTCATAATCGCGCCGGGTGTAACCGACCTTGTTGGTGGTGAGCGAGGGATGGTGCAGGCGGGGTTTGGTGATGTAGGTCATGCAAGCTCCTGTTGGCGTGCCACGGCGGCGGCATCCGGTGCGGCTGGGCGCACACTGCGGCGAATCGCGCCAGCGATGAAACGTGCGGTGATCGGTGTACCGTCGTAGTGGAGCACCCGGACCAGCCGGGCCGGATCGATATCGAGTTCATTCACCAGCATGGAATGCATCTGGGCGTCCCGGTTTTGCTCCACGACGAAGACCTTGTCGTGGCCGGCGATGAATTCCCCGACCGACTTCGGAAACGGGAACGCCCGCAACCGCAGCGCGTCGACATACAGCCCTTCTGCCTCCAGCACGTCAAGCGCCTCGTGCATGGCCGGGCTGGTGGAGCCGAAGTAGATCACGCCCGACCCGGTCTTGCGCGCGGCAGCACGCATCACCGGTTGCGGCACCATGCCGGCGGCAGTCTGGAACTTCTTGAGCAGGCGTTCCATGTTGTAGATGTAGTCCGGGCCGCGTTCCGAATAACGGGCGTAGGGGTCGCGGGTCGTCCCGCGCGTGAAAAAGCTCCCCTTGGTCGGGTGTGTTCCCGGCAAGGTGCGCCACGGAATGCCGTCGCCGTCGACGTCCTTGTAGCGTCCGAAATCCTTGCCGGCTTCGAGTTCGGCCGCCGTCATGACCTTGCCGCGGTCGTATGCGCGCGCAGGGTCCCACACGAAGGGTTTGCACAGGCGCTGGTTCATGCCGATGTCCAGGTCGGACATCACGAATACCGGCGTCTGCAGCCTGTCCGCGAGGTCCAGCGCGGCCGCCGCCTGTTCGAAGCACTCGTAGGGGTCTTCCGGAAACAGCAGCACATGTTTGGTGTCGCCGTGCGAGGCATAGGCGCAGGCCGTCAAGTCGGACTGCTGGGTGCGGGTCGGCATGCCGGTGGACGGGCCTCCACGTTGCACGTCGATGATCGTGACCGGGATTTCGGCAAAGTACGCCAGGCCGATGAACTCGGTCATCAGCGACACACCGGGGCCGGATGTGGCCGTGAACGCGCGCGCTCCGTTCCAGCCGGCGCCGACGACGACGCCGATCGACGCCAGTTCGTCCTCCGCCTGCACGATCGCGTAGAAATGCTGGCCGGTGGCGGGGTCGACCCGGTATTTGTCGCAGTACTTCTGGAACGCCTCGGGTACCGAGGATGACGGCGTGATCGGGTACCAGGCCGCCACGGTGGCGCCACCGTAGATGAAGCCCAGCGCCGCCGCACTGTTGCCGTCGGTGAATATCTGGTCGCCGACGCGGTCCGACTTGCGCACCCGAATCCCCAGCGGGGCGTCCAGATGCTCCCGCACGAAATCGCGCCCCAGGTGCAGCGCGCGGATGTTGGAATCGAGCAACCGTTCCTTGCCCCTGTATTGCTCGGCAAACAGCTTCTCGAATACATCGGCGTCCACGTCCAGCAGCACCGACAACGCGCCGACATAGATGATGTTCTTGAACAACTGGCGCTGGCGCGGATCGCCGTAGGCTGCGTTGCTGATGTCGGTCAGCGGCATGCCGATCACCACCACATCCTTGCGGAACTTCGACTCGGGCACCGGTCTGGTGCTGTCGTAAAACAGGTAGCCACCGGGCTCGATTTCGGCCACGTCGGCGTCCCAGGTCTGGGGATTCATCGCCACCATCATGTCGACGCCGCCGCGCCGCCCGTGGTAGCCCTTTTCGCAAACACGTGCCTCGTACCAGGTGGGCATGCCCTGGATATTGCTGGGAAAGATGTTGCGCGGGCTCACCGGCACACCCATGCGCAGGATCGCCTTCGCAAACAGTTCGTTCGCCGAGGCCGAGCCCGAACCATTGACATTGGCGAACTTGATCACAAAGTCATTAACTGCTTCGATGCGTTTCATGCTGCCTCCAGCGCGTGCGCTTTGGTGGGCCGGTCGCGGCAGGCCGGTCCCGCCTGGGTGGTGTTCAACAGGAACTTCTGCATGTCCCAGGCCCCGGTCGGGCAGCGCTCGGCGCACAACCCGCAATGCAGGCACACGTCTTCGTCCTTGACCATCACCTGACCGGTCTTGAGTTCGCCCGAGACATACAGGTCCTGGGTCAGGTTGCGCGCCGGCGCCTTCAGGCGCTGGCGCAGGTCGGCCTCGTCGCCGTTGGTCGTGAACGTGATGCAGTCCATCGGGCAGATGTCGACGCAGGCATCACATTCGATGCAGGTGTCGCGGTTGAAAACCGTCTGCACGTCGCAGTTCAGGCAGCGCCCGGCCTCCTTGAACGCGGTGGCGGCGTCAAAGCCCAGTTCCACCTCGATCCGGATGCTGGCCAGGGCCTGCTCGGCCTGGGCCCACGGCACCTTGAAGCGCTGATCGCCCGACACATCATTGTCGAAACTCCATTCATGGATGCCCATCTTCTGCGACAGCAGGTTGGTCCCGGGGGCGGGCCGCTGGTCGACCCGCTCGCCATGCAGCAACCGGTCGATCGATACCGCCGCCTCGTGGCCGTGCGCCACCGCGGTGATGATGTTTTTCGGCCCGTAGGCCGAGTCACCGCCGAAGAACACGTTGGGCACGCTGGACTGGAAACTTTGCTTGCCCAATACCGGCAGGCCCCATTTGTCGAATGTGATGCCGCTGTCCGCTTCGATCCACGGGAAGGCGTTCTCCTGGCCCACCGCGATCAACACCGCGTCGCAGGCCACCAGCACCTCCGGTTCACCGGTCGGCACCAGGCTGCGCCGGCCCTGGGCATCCACCACGGCCCGGACGATCTCGAATTTCATGCCGGTGAGTTTTCCATCGACATGTTCGAACGATTTGGGCACGTGGAAGTTCAGGATCGGAATACCCTCGTGCTGGGCGTCTTCCTTTTCCCAGGCTGACGCCTTCATCTCGGCAAAACCGCTGCGCACGATCACCTTGACTTCGGTACCGCCGAGGCGGCGCGAAGAGCGGCAGCAGTCCATCGCGGTATTGCCGCCGCCCAGCACGATCACGCGTTTGCCGATGCTGGTGATATGGCCGAAAGACACCGACGCCAGCCAGTCGATCCCGATATGGATGTTGTCCTCGATCTCGCGTCGCCCGGGAAGGTCCAGATCGCG
>JANMYG010000800.1:0-9887 GCA_031381865.1 Betaproteobacteria bacterium
CCTGGCCCAGATCGTGGTCGGGCGGGTTCGCGCCGGCACCGCCTACGCGGCAATCCTGGCCTCGGTGATGTTCGCGGGCATTTCGGGTACCGCGGTGGCGGACATCGCGGCGCTGGGCAACATCTTCATCAACGGCATGGCCAAGGAGGGTTACAACAAATCGTTTGCCGCGGCCGTGGTGGTGGCGGCGTCGATCATCGGGCCGATCATCCCGCCGTCCGTGATCATGGTGCTGTACGCGGCGGTGGCGCGCATTTCGGTGCTCAACCTGTTCCTGGCCGGCATTGTTCCCGGCCTGCTGCTGGGTTTGGCGTGCGCGCTGGTGGTGTTCTGGCGTGGCCGCCGCGGTGACATGCCGGTGTCCACCATCAAGGTGGCGCGGGGCGAGGTGCCACGCCTGGTGCGCGATGGGCTGCTGGTGCTGAGCCTGCCGGCATTCATCGTGCTGGGCACGATCTCTGGCGCCTTCACGCCGACCGAGGCGGGCGGAATTGCCGTGGTCTATGCCGCCTTCCTGGGCACCTTCGTGTTTCGCAGCCTGACGTTTGCGGGCTTCTGGCAGGCGGCGCGCGGCTCCGCGCGCATGACGGCCGGGTTGTTCCTGCTGATCGCGTCGGTCGAGGTGGTGAACTACGTGCTGATCCTGGCCGGTGTCGCCGAGGGCACCGGCGCCATCGTGTCGGTGTTCAAGCAATACCCGAACACCTTCCTGCTGGTGTGCGTCATCGCCTTCCTGGTGATCGGCCTGGCGCTGGACGCCGGCCCGGCGCTGTTGCTGCTGGCGCCGGTGCTGCTGCCCATCACGCGCAGCATGGGTATCGACGACATCCATTTTTCGATGGTCATGATCGTCAGCGTGACACTCGGGCTGATCTCTCCGCCAGTGGGCATATGCCTGTTCGTCGCCTGCAAGATCGGCAACATCACGATGCGCATGTTGTGGTCCGAGCTGGCGTTGTTCTTCTACGCCGAAATCGCGGTGATCGTGGTGCTGGTGTATTTCCCCGTCCTGTCCACCGGCTTGCCAAAGCTGCTGCGCGGATAGCAGACCGGCACCACCGATGCCCGATGCCCAGCCGTGAACCGGAGCGCCGCCACCGCGCTGGGAGGTATCGCCTACATCGTGTTGACGGGCGTGTTCTTCGCCGCCCTGGACACCACCACGCAGTTCGTGGCGATGAGTGTCCCGGTGTTCATGGTGCTGTGGGTGCGTTACGTCACGCAGGCCCTGCTGTCGACCCTGCTGCTGGCGCCGCTGCATGGACGATTGCTGCTGCGCACCCGGCACCCGCGGCTGCAACTGCTGCGCGGCATGTTGCTGGTATCGAGCACGGTGCTGGCGATCTTCAGCCTCAAGTACATGCCGGTGGGCGAATTCACCGCCATCGTCATGGTGACGCCGCTGGCAGTGACCGTGTTGTCCGCGACCCTGTTCAAGGAGCGGATTGCGCCGTTGCACTGGTTGTGCGTAGTCGGCGGTTTTGTCGGCACGCTGGCGATCGCGCGGCCGGGAAGCGGCGGCCTGGGCTGGGCCGCGCTGCTGCCCATCGGATGCATGGCGATCAGCTCGGTGTTCCAGTTGCTCAGCAGCCACCTGGGCAAGACGGAACTGCCCGCGACCACGCACCTGTGGAGCGTCTGGACCGGCGCCATCGTGTCAACGCTGGCGCTGCCGCTGACTTGGGTGGCGGTGGAGTCGATCCGGACCTGGGCGTTGATGCTGTTCATGGGTGCCATGGGGGCGGCCGGGCATTTTTCACTGACGCTGGCCTACCAGCGCGCGTCGGCGGCGGTCCTGATGCCCTACCTGTACGTCAACGTCGGGTTCGCCCTGGCCGGCGGCTGGCTGGTGTTCGCGCACGTGCCCGATGCGTGGGCGCGCGCCGGCATCACGCTGGTGGCCGTCTGCGGCGTGGGCGCCGCGATGCTGACCCGCGCCCAGCACCGCACGCCATCGCGGATGCCAGAACCATGAGCGGGGACCCTGGGACAACACCATGAAGATCAGCCGGCTGGAATCCTTCCTCACCAACTGCGGCCTGCGCAACTACCTGTTCGTGCGCCTCACGACCGACACCGGGTTGACCGGCATCGGCGAGGCCACGCTGGAGTGGCAGGAGGCCGCCGTGCACACCCTGCTGCACGAATGGGCCGAAGAACGCATCGTCGGGGTGTGTCCGTTCGACATCGAGCAGGTGTTCGGCGACCTGATCCGCGACCAGTACCAGGGCGGCGCCACCGTCATGACCGTGATCAGCGCGCTCGAGATCGCCTGCTGGGACATCGTGGGCAAGGCCTGCGGGCAACCGGTGTACCGCCTGCTCGGCGGGCGCGCGCGCGAACAACTTCCGGCTTATGCCAACGGCTGGTACGGAGGCGCGCGCACGCCGCAGGACTACGCCGAACGGGCGCGCGCCGTGGTGGCGCGGGGTTATACCGGCATGAAGTTCGACCCCTTCGGTCAAGCCTGGAAAGACATGGACCAGGCGCAGATGGACGCCGCACAACAGATCGTGGCCGCGGTGCGACAGGCCGTGGGAGATACGGTCGACCTGATGGTCGAGGTCCATGGCCGCCTCTCGGTGGGCTGCGCGATCGAGATCGGGCGCCGGCTCGCACCGTACCGGCCGGCCTGGTACGAGGAGCCGGTCACGCCGCACAGCCTGGACCTGCTGGCCGAGGTCAAGCGCGCGCTGCCGTTTCCGGTGGCGGCCGGTGAGCGGCTGTACATGCTGGAGGAGTTCGCACGCCTGGCGCAACTGCGCGCCTGCGACGTCGTGCAACCCGACCTGGCGCATTGCGGCGGGCTGTGGCTGGGCAAGAAGATCGCCGCCCTGTGCCAGCCGCAGGACCTGCGCCTCGCGCCGCACTGCTCGATCGGCCCGGTGGCGCTGTGCGCCGCCATCCACTTCGGCTGGGCCACGCCGCAGGTCATGGTGCAGGAGAACTTCGGCGACTTCGACGCGCCCTGGCGCGATTCGCTGGTGGGCGGCTGGAACCCGATGGAGCAGGGTCGCTACCGCCTGCCGGACAGGCCCGGGCTGGGCATCGAACTCGACGACGCAGCCTGCGCCAGCCACCCGTTCGTCAAGCACGCCTTTCCGTCCTTGTGGGACCGCCGCTGGGTCGCCGAGTTCACCCAGTCCGGGGCAAGACCATGAGCCACGCACGGTCGCCCGAAGAGGCGGCGCGCCGCGCAACGAAGGACCTTGGCCATCCGGCGCGCCTGACGGCAGTGCGGCTGAACGCGACGACTTATCCGGTCGAGCCCGAAGAAGCGCAGGCGCTGGCCGCCCAGGGAGCCGGGCTGGTCGCAATCGAAGGCCAGCGCCCGGACGAAATACTCGCCGCGGCGCGCGACTGCGACGCGTTGCTCGTGGTGTCGTCCTACGTGCCGGCGCAGGTGATAGACGGGCTGACGCGTTGCCGCACCATTGCCCGCCTGGGCGCGGGCACCGACCGCATCGACATCGAGGCGGCAAGCCGCCGCGGCATCGTGGTGAGCAACGTACCCGATTTCTGCATCGGCGAGCAGGCCGACCACACGATGGCGCTGCTGTTGTCGTTCGCACGCCGGCTGCCGTTCATGCAGGACGCCATGCGCCGCGGCGACTGGACCGCGCGCCAGCACCCGGGCGTGCACCGCATCGCCGGCCGTGCGCTGGGGCTCGTGGGATTCGGCGCCAGCGCGCAGGCGGTTGCCCGCAGGGCCGGCGCGTTCGGCCTGAAGCTGCTGGCGTGGACCCGGCACCCGGACCGGTACGTCGATGCGGCGGCCGCGCTGGGCGCAGACATGGTCCCGCTCGAACAACTGCTGCAGACCAGCGACTACGTGTCGGTACACCTTCCGCTGACGGCCCGGACACGCCACCTGATTGGCGCCGCGGAACTGGCGCGCATGTTGCCGACCGCCGTGCTGATCAACACCTCGCGCGGCGCCATCGTCGACGAGGCGGCGCTGGTGGACTGCCTGCAACGGCGCGCCATCGCCGGTGCGGCGCTCGACGTGTTCGAGGCCATCGATGTGTTCGCCCCGCCCGGCGCACCGGCCCGGCATGCGCTGCTCGAACTCGACAACGTGATCGCCACACCCCACTGCGCCGGCAGCTCGGTCGAGTCCACGCGCGAATCGAAGCTTCGTGGCGCACGCCATGCGGCCGCGGTGCTGGGTGGGTTGTGGCCGGCCCACGTGGTCAACCCGCAGGTCGTGCCGCGCCTGCCATTGCGGCGCTGACGACCCCCGCTTGCGCCGCGCGCGGGCCGCAAGCACGTCTGTAGACTCGGCCCGATGGTGCCCCAACGCTTTGACTCGATCGATGCCCTGCGCGGCGCAGCCCTGGTGTGGATGACGCTGTTCCATTTCGGCTTCGACCTGAACCATTTTGGTTATCTGGTGCAGGACTTCCACAACGACCCGGTGTGGACGCTGCAGCGCACCGTGATACTGAGCCTGTTCCTGTTCTGTGCCGGGCTGGGACAGGCGGTGGCGCTGCAGCGCGGCCAGCCGTGGGCGCGCTTCTGGCGCCGCTGGGCCCAGGTCGCCGGCTGCGCCGCGCTGGTGAGCGCCGGTTCGTACCTGATGTACCCGAGCAGTTTCATCTTCTTCGGCGTGCTGCATGGCATCGCGGTGATGCTGGTGATCGTGCGGCTGAGCGCACGCTGGGGCCGCTGGTTGTGGCTGCTGGGCCTCGCCGCCGTTGCCGCCCCACCGATCGCGGCAGCGCTGCTGCAGTCGTCCAGCTGGGCCGGCGCATTCAATTCGTACTGGCTCAGCTGGCTCGGCCTGGTCACGCGCAAGCCGATCACCGAGGACTATGTTCCTCTGCTGCCGTGGCTCGGGCTGGTGTGGTGGGGCATGGCCAGTGGCATCTGGCTGCAGCGCCACCGGCCAGGGATTCTGTCCTGGCGCCCCGCGCTGCTGGGCCGGCCGTTGGCGGCGCTGGGTCGATGGAGCCTGAGCTACTACGTGCTGCACCAACCGCTGATGATCGGCGCGTTGATGCTGTTTGGCGCGGCGGCCAAATGACCAACGCGGCACCGGGCCGCTTCGTCGTGGTGCAGATGCCGGTGGCGCGAAGCGCCCCGGGCGCCGGCCGCGCCGGATGTTGGGACAGCCCGCGATCAACCCGCGAACGGGGTCGAGGGCAGGCCCTGGCAATTCATCTCGACGCTGAACAATCCGCCGGCCAGGGGCTGGGCCGCGCGTTGGGCAAGACTCAAGCCGCTGCAGGCGCTGGTGATGAACAACGTGCGCAAGCCCGGCCCGCCAAAGGCGCAGTTGGTGATGTGGCTGGTGGGCAGCGTGATGCGGGCGAGCTCCGCCCCCGACACCGGGTCGTGGCAGGTAACGCAACCGGCGCCCCAGTGCGCAATCCACAGGCGGCCGTCCGCGTCGGTGGTCATGCCGTCGGGATAACCATCGACCGGGGGGAAGGCCAGCCAGAGGCGTCTACCCGTCAGCGCGCCGGTGGCGATGTCGTGGTCGAACGCAAAGATGCGGGACTCCACCGTGTCATTGAAAAACAGCGTGCGGCCATCGAGCGACCAGGTGGGCCCGTTGGTCACCGCATAACCATCGGTCATGCGGGTGCATCGACCGTCTGGCGAATAGCGGTACAGGGCCCCGGTTGCGGCTTGGCAGTCGAAGTCCATGGTGCCGCCCCAAAAATTTCCCCGGGCATCGCACTTGCCGTCGTTGAAACGGTTGCCGCTGCGCTCCGGTTCCGGCTCGTGCAGTCGTTGCAGATGACCGGTTTCAGCGTCGAAGAAGGCAAAACCCCGGCGCAGGCTGACCAGCAAGCCGCTCTGGCTGGCGCGCTCGGCCACGGCAGAGACTTCTTCGTCAAAGGACCAGCTGGCCTGGCCTGAAGTAGCCGGGTCGAAACGGTGCAACTGGTGGCCCAGTATGTCCACCCAGTAAAGCGCCTGCTGCCGCACCGACCACAGCGTGCCCTCGCCCAAGGTGGCCGCGGCGGGCCAGATGCATTGCGGCAGGCCGGCAATCAGGTCGGTTCTCATGGTGTTCGAATTGTCGAGCCAATGTTCAATGTGACTCGCGTGGCACCCCGGCCCCGCTGCCACCGACCAGAAAGTCCAGGTCGGCGCCGAGATGCGCCTGCTGCACATGGTCCACGTACAACTTCTGGTAGCCCCGGCTCGGGTGCACCGGTGGCCGCCAACCCAGGCGGCGGCGGGCCAGCTCTTCAGGCGACACTTCCAGGTTCAGGCGTCGACCCGCCACGTCCAGTTCGATCATGTCGCCGTCCTGCACCAGCGCCAGCGTGCCACCTGCGGCGGCTTCGGGGCTGGTGTGCAGCACCACCGTGCCGTAGGCCGTGCCGCTCATGCGGCCGTCGCTGATGCGCACCATGTCGGTGATGCCCTTTTGCAGGATCTTCGGCGGCAGCGGCATGTTGCCCACCTCGGCCATGCCGGGGTAACCCTTGGGGCCGCAATTCTTGAGCACCATCACACAGTGCTCGTCGATGTCGAGCTCGTCGCCGTCGATACGGGCGTGGAAGTCCTCGATGTCTTCGAACACCACGGCACGGCCCCGGTGCTGCAGCAGATGGGCCGAAGCGGCAGACGGCTTGATCACCGCGCCATCGGGCGCCAGGTTGCCGCGCAGGATGGCGATGCCGGCATCCTTCATGAACGGCGCGTCCGGCGTCTTGATCACGTCGCGGTTGTAGCATGGCGCGTTTTCGATGTTTTCGCCCAGTGTCTTGCCGTTGGCCGTGAGTGAATTCAAGTGCAGCAGGGGCTTGATTTCGCGCAGTATGGCGGGCAGGCCACCGGCGTAATAAAAGTCTTCCATCAGGTATTTGCCCGAGGGCTGCAGGTTCAGCAGGCAGGGTACTTCTGCACCCAGCCGGTCCCAGTCGTCGAGGTCCAGCTTCACGCCCATGCGCCCGGCAATCGCGATCAGGTGAATCACCGCGTTGGTCGATCCGCCAATGGCGGCGTTGGTGCGGATGGCATTCTCGAACGCTTCGCGGGTCAGGATCTTCGACATGCGGATGTCTTCCGTGACCAGTTCCACGATGCGCCGGCCGCTGAGCTGCGCCAGGCGGTTGCGGCGCGTGTCGGCGGCGGGGATGGCCGCGTTCTCCGGCAGGGACATGCCCAGCGCCTCGACCATGCTGGCCATGGTGCTGGCGGTGCCCATCGTCATGCAGCTGCCCTTGGAGCGGTGCATACATGACTCGGCGGCCGTGAAGTCTGCTTGCGTCATCTCGCCCGCACGCACCATCTCGCTCATCTGCCACACGCCGGTTCCCGAACCGATGTCGGTACCGCGGAACTTGCCGTTGAGCATGGGACCACCCGACACCCCGATGGTGGGCAAATCACAACTGGCGGCCCCCATCATCAGCGATGGGGTGGTCTTGTCGCAGCCCATCAGCAACACCACGCCGTCGATCGGGTTGCCGCGGATGCTTTCTTCGACGTCCATGCTGGCCAGGTTGCGGAACAGCATGGCGGTCGGGCGCAGCTGGGTCTCGCCCAGCGACATCACCGGGAACTCCAGCGGAAAACCACCGGCTTCGTACACACCGCGTTTGACGAACTCGGCCAGCTCGCGAAAGTGGCCGTTGCAGGGGGTCAGCTCGCTCCAGGTGTTGCAGATGCCGATCACCGGGCGGCCATCGAATTCGTCGTGCGGGTAACCCTGGTTTTTCATCCAGCTGCGGTGCATGAAGCCGTCGCGGTCGGTTTTGCCAAACCAGGCCTGGCTGCGGCGAAATGGGTGATTCTTCGAATCCATGGGTGAGTGTCTCGTGTACTTCTGGGATCAATGGGGACTTGACAAAACGCATCCTAGCAAGGCACAGTGATAATGAAAAATAGTTAAATGGATATTTAACATATTCAAATTGCAATAGACAGACTCTCCTTTCTTCTCTAACCCCTAAAGCAGCACTCCTCCATGTCCGCTCTCCGCCCGTTGTCCACCGCTTTGGCGAGTTACCCCAGCTTGCGCGGCCAGCGCGTCTTCATTACCGGCGGGGGCACTGGTATTGGCGCTGCCGTCGTGACCGCTTTTTGTCAGCAGGGCGCCCGGGTGGCCTTTGTCGATGTGGCCAAGGCCGAGAGCGCCGCGCTGGCCAGCAGCCTGAGCGATGCGGGCCACCCGGCTCCGTGGTGGCGAGTGTGTGATGTGCGCGACGTAGCCGCCTTGCAGCGCACCATCGGCGAGGCGGCGGCCGAGTTGGGCGACTTTGCGACGCTGGTCAACAACGTGGCGCGGGACGACCGCCACACGATCGAATCAGTCACTCCCGAATACTGGGACGAGCGCATGGCCGTCAATCAGCGGCCCGCTTTCTTTGCCGTGCAGGCCGTGGTGCCGGGCATGCGGCGCCTGGGTGGCGGCTCCATCATCAACTTCGGTTCGACCGGTTGGCAGACCAAGGGCAGCGCCTACCCGTGTTACGCCATTGCCAAATCCTCGGTCAATGGCCTGACGCGCGGTCTGGCGGGCAGCCTGGGCGTGGACCGGATACGCGTCAACACGGTGTCGCCAGGCTGGGTGATGACCGAACGCCAGATCAAGTTATGGCTCAACGCCGAAGGCGAAGAAGACATCCGGCGCAACCAATGCCTGCCCGACAAGTTGCAGCCGTCCGACGTGGCGCGCATGGTGCTTTTCTTGGCGTCGGACGACGGCGCGATGTGCACCGCGCAGGAGTTCAAGGTGGACGCTGGCTGGAGTTAAGCCGCCGGACCTGCCGCTTCAGTGGCCGGGCCGAAGACGGTGCCATAAACGGTGGTGGCGGTGGTCTTGAGGGCCGCCAGCATCACCTTGGCGGCCGGCGACAGCAGTCGGTCGCGCCGGGTGATGATGCCGAATGCATCCATCTGGCACGGCAGCGCCATGGGCAGGATCGACAACATGCCATGGTCGGCGTAATAACGCGCCACGTCGGTGGCCACCACGCTGAGCATGTTGCTCTGTTGCAGCATCTTGGTGGTGAACATCAGCGAGGCGGTCTCGATCAGGTTGCTCGGGGCTTGCAGGCCCTGTTCCTGAAACATCAAATCGAACCGGTGCCGCAGCACGCTGCCTGCCGGCGGGACGATCCAGCACGCGTCAACCACGTCGGCCAGACCCGGGGCGGGGCCACCGAGTAATGCGTGGCCGGGCCGTGCCACCGCGCACACCGGCTCGTCGTGCAGCATTTCGTAGCGCAGCTCGGTCTTGTCGTGCCGGGCGAACAGGCGCGCGACCAGGATGTCGAGCTTGCCCTGGTTGAGTTGCTCGATCAGCACATCGCTGGTCTCGATGTTCAGTGCGACATTCAGCCTGGGTTGCTCGCGTTTCACCATTGCCACGGCGGGCGGCAACAACGCCAAACCCGGTGCGGTGATGGAGCCCACATTGACCTGGCCGAATTGCCCGGACTTGGCGGCCTCCAGTTCCTCGTGCGCCTGGTTCAGGCTGGTGAGCGCGACCCGTGCATGGCGGATCATGGTCTCGCCGTACCAGGTCGGGCGCATGCCGCGGGGCAGCCGCTCGAACAGGGAAACATCCAGCGCGTCTTCCAGGTCCTTGAGCAACTTGGACGCCGCGGGCTGCGTCATGTTCAGCACTTGTGCCGCGCGGTGAATGTTTCCCTCTTCGGCCAGTGCGACCAGCAACAAAAGCTGCCGCGTCTTGAGTCGCGCGCGCAAAGACCAGTGCATGTAGTTCGTCATATGCGGGTATACCCCAATCCCAATTCAATTATGCCTAGACCACTAAACAGCATTGGAAAATTATCAGTCAAGTCCGTATCATCGAGCTCTTCGCCAAACCGGCAAAGACACCGGCATCCAACGCAAACCCCTTCAGGAGATACCTAGTGAACGCTCGTCGATCAACCCTCAAAGCCCTGGCCGCTGGC
>JANMYG010000840.1:0-8249 GCA_031381865.1 Betaproteobacteria bacterium
GCGGTGCCCCGCACTTCACCGCCGTAGTGCTTCAGTTCCTCGTCGGTCGAGACATCCGGGTAGGCATCGAGTTCGTCGCCGATGTAGGACTGCAGTGCCGGCCGGTGCATGAGATCGCGCACCTTGGCCATGCCGGCAGCGACGGTCCTGCGGTCGAGTTCGGTGGCCATGAAGTTGAAGCGGATCTTCGCGTCCTTGACCAGATCCGGCCCCCCGATCTCGACGCTGCCGCGGCTCTCGGGCCGCAGCTGGCAGACCGTGGCCATGACGGCCGAAAACGGCAGCAGCGCCGGCTTCACGCGCTCGGTGCCGAACAGGAAGAAATGGATATGCACATCCGGCCGCCCGGGTGAGAGCTCGGTGCGGCACAAGGCGCCGCCATATACCGGGCCCAGCGCCATGAAGCCGCGCCGGCGCAGTGCGTACTGCAAGACCAGTTGAATCCGGCCCCAGCGCGTGGCCATCTGGTCATTGAAGGTCACCGGCTGCCTGCAGCGGTAACTGATCCAGGGATTGAAATGGTTCTGCAGGTTCTGCCCCACATCCGGTGCATCGTGCACGACCGGGACGCCCTGCGCCTGCAGCAGCGCGCCGGGGCCCACGCCCGAGGCCTGAAGCAGCAGCGGCGACGCGAACGCCCCGCCCGAGAGAATGACCTCGCGACGCGCCCGCATCGTGAGGCGCTCGCCGCCCACGATCACGGACACGCCGTCGGCATCCTTGCCGGTGAACAACACCCGCTCCACGCGCGCACCGGTCATCACCGTCAGGTTGGCCCGGTGTTGCACCGGACGGATATAGGCCATGGCGGCCGAGCAGCGCCGGCCGTTGCGCGTCATGGTCTGGTAATAACCCGCACCTTCCTGTCGCTCGCCATTGAAGTCGGGGTTGCGCGGGATGCCGGCCTGCTCGGCGGCATCGATGAAGGCATCCACGACCCGGTGCGGCTCGGCCGGGTCGGACACCGCAAGCGGGCCGCCCACGGCGTGGTAGGGGCCGGCACCGCGCGAACGCTGGTCTTCCGAGCGCAGGTAGCACTTGAGCACCGTGTCGTAATCCCAACCGGAGCAGCCCAGGCGCACCCAGTGGTCGAAATCCTCGCGCTGGCCCCGCAGGTAGATCATGCCGTTGACGGCGCTCGATCCGCCGATCACCTTGCCCTGGTAGAACGGCCCGGCGCGGTTGTTGAGCTGCGGCTCGGGCTGCACCTGGTAGATCCAGTTGAACTCCGGTTTGCCGAACACGCGCGCGTACCCGATGGGGATATGCAGCCAGCGGTCCTTGTCGTCGCCACCCGCCTCCAGCAGCAGCACCTGGTTTTGCGGGTTGGCAGATAACCTGTTGGCGACCACGCAGCCGGCGGTGCCGCCCCCCACGACGATGTAGTCGAACTCGGTCGCGTTGCCGGCGTCGGTGGCCATGGTCATCAATCCTTCACGAGCACGCCATCGGCGTAGAGCAATGCGTCCTTGCCGGCAAACGAAACCGTCACGGCATCACCGGCATGGAAACGACCCAGGCCCACCGGGTTGGTCACGAACAGTGTCACACCGCCGGCATCCAACACGTAGTCGACCTCGCCACCCGAATACAGCACGTCGACCACCCGCGCGCCGGTCAGCGCCATGCACCCGGAGCCGGACAGCGGCGCGCCGGCCGCCGACAGGCTCAGCGCCTGGGGGCGCAGGAACAGCTGCAACGGACCCTTGTGCTTTTCCAGCGCCATCAGGTTGCCCTCGAGGCGTCCGGCGTCGGAGGTCCATCCAGTGTCGCGCCTGAGCGCGAGCGCATTGCGGATGCCCAGGAAACGCGCCACGTACTCGGTGGCCGGGCGCTCGTAGACGTTGCTCGCGCCATCGAGCTGCTCGATGCGCCCCGCGTTCATCACGGCCACACGCGTGCCCAGGTTGAAGGCCTCGATCTGGTCGTGCGTCACGTAGATGCCGGTGAAACCCAGTTCACGGTGGATCTTGCGCAGGTGGGCCCGCAGTTCGACGCGCAGCAGCGCGTCCAGGTTGGACAGCGGCTCGTCCAGCAGCATGATCTTGGGCCGCGGCGCCAAGGCACGCGCCAGCGCGATGCGCTGCTGCTGGCCGCCGCTGAGCATGGCGGGAAAGCGGGTGGCAAGATGGCCGCACTGGACTACATCGAGCACCTCGCGCGATCGCGTGGCACGGTCCGCTGCACTGGCGTTGCGGGCGCGCAGCGGGTATTCCACATTGCGCTGCACCGTCATGTGCGGCCACAGGGAATAGTTCTGGAACACCATGCCGATGTCGCGCAGATGGGTGGGCTGGTTCAGGCCGCTCGCCGAATCGAACACCGCCTTGCCCTCGAGCACGATGCGCCCCTCCTGCGCGTCCTCCAGGCCCGCGACACAGCGCAGCAGCGTGGTCTTGCCGCAGCCGCTGGGGCCCAGCAGCACCAGCATCTCGCCGGCCTCGACCTCGAGGTCGACCTGGTTGACCGCCACCACCTGCTCGCGCCCGGGATAACGCTTGACGAGCCGTTCAACTTTGAGTTCCTGCACGCATCAACCCTGTTGTTGTGCCGAATCGGTCCCGCCCAGCCAGCCTGCGATGCACACGCCGATGACGGTCACCACGACCATGATCAGCGCCAGCACGGCGACCTGCGAATAGATGCCACCGGCCCACACGTCGTACATCACGCTGCCGATGACCTGGGTCCTGGCCGAGCGCACCATCAGCGAAGCACTGAACTCGTGGAACAGCAGCACGAAGGTCAGCGCCGCAGTCGCGGCAATGCCTTTCCTGCACATCGGCAGCATTACCTGGAACAAGGACCGGATCGGTCCGGCCCCGCAGGCCCGGGAGGCCTCCAGAAACTCCTGCCCGGTCGCCACCAGGGTCGTGAACTGCAGGCGCGTCGAGTGACCGACCATCAGCGTCACGTAGGTCACCACCAGCACCGCGGTCGTGCCGTAGATCTGGATCGGCGGCTGCGAGTAGACGAACAGCAGGCCGAAGCCCATGAGGGAGGCCGGCACGGCGATCGGCAGTGTGGCGAACAGGTCGATCGCCATGCGCACCGGCCGCGCGATGCGGGTCGACTGCAGCAGTGCGAGCGCCATGAGGAAGCCCACCGGAATCAGGATCGCGATGCCGATCACCGAGGTCCGCACGCTGGTCCAGATGGCGTCCACCAGGCCGCGATTGTTCAGCACCGATTCCCAGTGCCGCAAGGTCAGTTCGGGTACCACCAGCGACCCGGTCCAGAAGGGAGACACCGACACGTAGATCAGAGCCAGCAGGGGCAGCACGGTCGTGAGCAGCAGATACATGCCGATCACGACCGCCGCCCACCAGCGTGTCTGGCGCACGTTGTACCTGGAACGTGCGGAGACGACGACAAAACGCTTCTGCTCGCCCAGTGCAAAGCGTTGGGCCAGCACCACCAGCAGGCCGAGCGCCAGGATCGGAGAACCCAGTGCCGCGCCCAGGCCGAAATCGACCGGGAACCGCTCGGTGAGGTAGAACATCTCCGTCGTCAGCACATCGATCTTGGCGGTGCGCCCCAGCAATAGCGGTGCAGTGAACTGCCCCAGGCCCAGCAGCAACACCACCCCGGTTGCAAAGGTGATGGAGGGCCGCAACAGCGGCAGCGTGATCGTGAAGAAACGCATTGCGGGCGATGCCCCGCAAGCCGCCGCGGCAGCTTCAAGTTCCTGGCCCATGTTCTTCAGCCCGGTGAACACGAACACATAGACGAAGGAACTCAGCAACATGCCGGTGATGATGATGATCCCGGTCTCGGTGTAGATGTCGAACGGCCCCTCCTCCAGACCGCCCAGGCCCGGCAGCTTGCGCAGAACCATGTTGAGATAGCCAACCTTGGGCGACAACAGGAATATCCATCCCGTGACGGCGGCGACCGCCGGCACGACCAGCGGCAACAAGGGGGCGAGTTCGCCGATCCGGCGCACCCGCTGCGGCAGCATCGACGCGCACCACGCGAGCAGGGTGCCGGTCAGCACCGCCACCACGCTCGACAGGATGGCCAGGACAATGGTCATCTGCACGGTGTTGCCGATCCGCGGCAGCGCCGCCATGCGGCCAAATGCAGACCCGCCCTCCACGAAGGCGCGCCACTGCAACTGCAGGACGGGCCACAGCACCAGGAACCCGACAACGACCGCCAGCAGGATCCAGGCAGTCTGCGGCACGGCTGTGCGCCGGACCAGACCACCCGACCCCCACCACGCACGGCCCCCGGTCTGCATAGGTGTCATGCAGTCACCGGCAGCAGGATCTGTTTCCCGCCGGGCCCGCGCCGGGCTGCGGACGTCGCACGCTCAACGTGCGCCAAAGAGGGAATTCCAACGGACCTCGAAGGCCTTGACACCCTCGGGAGTGACCTTGTCCCAATCGATCAGCGTCAGGTTGACCTTGGACGTGTCCAATGCGCCAGGAACGCCGGGAACCGGGCTGCCCGATTCGCCGTTGCCGACGATCGCGGTCTGACCCTTGACCGACATGATGAAGTCCTGCGCCACCAGCGCGGCATTCGGGTTCTTGGCCCAGCTGACGATCGCCGCACCGTAGGCAAAACCATACGACGGGTTGGGAATCACGGTCTTGAATGGCGCCTTCTGGGCATGCAGGGCGTTGTCGACCGGGATCACCGAGAAGACCCCAGCCGATATTTCACCCGAGGCCGTCGAATTGGCGGACGCCACGGTGCTGGGGTACATCTTCACCTTCTGTGCCGCCAGCTTCTCCAGGTAACCCGGGTTGGTGTCATCCAGCCACTTGTAGAACAGGGTCACGACTTCGGCAACCAGGGACACACCACCGACCTTGCCGGCGAGTTCGGGCCGAAGCAGATCCTGGTAGGTGGTGATCGGGGTCTTCACGAGGTTCGTGTTGTAGTGCATGACCCACGGTGTCGGCGCCATCAAGGCGACCTGCCCACCGCGCAGCCAGGAATCGGGGTATGCCGCCGCCGCCGGGCCGACCGGCGTCTTCAGATAACCCTTCTTCGCGGCATCGCCGGCCCAGCGTATATCGGCCGTGAGCATCATGTCGGCGCCGGCGACGTTCTGCGCCAATCGTTCCTGCTCGATCTTGGCCGTCAGCGCCGCGCCAACGATCCTCACCAGTTCCATCTTGATGCCGGGATTGTTCGCGTTGAAGGCCTCGACGATGCGGTCGTGCACCGCCGGCCCCATCGTGGCATACACCACGACCTTGCCCTCCTTGCGCGCGGCCTCGACGATCTTGGCCCACTCGGCCGCAGGCACACTGCGCGAACCGGCCTGCGCCACCGCCGTTCCCGCCGGTAGCGCGGCACCCACGGCCAAAGCGGCCGCCAACACCATGGCGCGCCGGCCAATCGACCGTTTGGCACAGCAGTCCTGACCACCCTTCGTGTTTGGCATGTCTTCCTCGTGCTCTTTTCAAACTACCCGATGAAATACGTCGGCGGCCACATCGGACCATGGCTGCCGGCGCGCCAGCGCGACCTCAGAACAGGGACGTTGGCGCAGCCTGAAATACCTGTACCGCGAGATGCATATACAAATGGTACTCTCAAAATATATTCATCTGCAACGATTTTGCGCCGCGCGTCTGACAGGCAGTCCTCAAACCGCACGCACGAACTCTGCAAGGCTCGCCCGGCTTGAAAGAACATGGGTACCGATGATCCGGTTCCAGTGGTTTTCGGCGCCATAACTGGTACGCCAGTCGTGCAGGCGGCGCGTCACCAACCCCAGGTCGTACTCGTCGGTCATACCGATCGCACCGTGCACGGCATGGGCAATGCCGGCCACCAGGCCTGCCGCTTCGCTGGTGCGCGACTTGGCGATCGCACTGGCGAGCAGGTTCGGCGCAAGGTCCGGCGCGTGAAACGCGTACTCCGCCGCAATGGCGCCCGCCAGCACATGTTCGGCCATGACGCTGAGTTGCTGCTGGATCGCCTGGAATTTGCCCAGCGCCTTGCCGAACTGGACCCGGTTGTTGCAATGGGCCAGCGACATGTCAAAGCTGCGTTGCATGGCGCCACTGAGCAGCGCCGCCGCCATCGCCGCCGCAAACGGCTCGACGGCCCCGCCCGCGCCGGCCACGCGCATCAGCGGTTGCGACTTGTCCCACTCCAGGCTCGCGGCGAGGTTTCTGGGGTCGCCCACGGCGGCGCGGCGCGCCTTCGCGCAGGGCAACAGCAGCAGGTCGCCTTCGTCATTCGCCAGCACATGGTCGGCAACGGCGCCGTACGGCGTGGACGGACACGCCACGCCGGCGTCGCCGCGGTGCTGCAGGCGCCCGGCCAGCGTCACCATGCCCGCCGGGACTTCGGCCGCGTCGCCCACCAGTGCGCGCGCGACGATCGTTTGCGCCAGCGGAAGCGGCATGGCGAAACGGCCCAGGCACTGCAGCACCGCAAACAGGTCGATCATCGGGAGCGCTGCCCCGCCCTGCTCTTCAGGCAGGCACAGGTCGAGGAAACCGGCCTGCTGCATGGCCTGCCACAACGGCGCCGCGTCACAACCCGCTTCGATACGCCGGATCTCGGCTCCGGTGCAATGAACGGACAGGACTTTTTCGATTGCTTCAAGAATCATGTCAGGCACTTCCTCAACGAAGGCCGAGTCCGCGCGCAATCATGCCGCGCAGGATCTCGCGTGTGCCGCCACGCAGCGAATAACTCGGCGCCATCTGGCTCACATAGGCCAGCGTGCGCACCAGTTCGGTTTCCGGACCGTCCAGCAGATCGGCAGCCAGGCTCGCCTCGATGATGGCCGGGATCGACTGCTCGAATTCGGTCCCGAGGTCCTTCACCAGCGCCGCCTCCACCACGGGGCTCTCCCCCAGCGCCAGGCGTGACGTGATGGTGATCGAGATGTTGCGCAGCACCGCCAGGTGTACGGCCAGGCGCCCGACGGTGGCGGCGCAGGCCTGGTGGTCTGGCCGGCTGCGCAGCAGGTTGATCCATTGCTCCAGCAGCACGATGCTGGAGTAGATGCGCTCCGGCCCGCTGCGTTCGAAAGCCAGTTCGGCGTTCACCTGCGCCCAGCCGCTGCCCTCGGCTCCCACCAGCGCGTCGGGCGCGAGTGGCACGTTGTCGAAGAACACCTCGGAGAAATGCGCGTCGCCGCTGAGGTCGCGGATCGGCCGCACCGTGACGCCGGGCAGGGACAGGTCGACGATGAACTGCGACAGACCGGCCTGGCGGTCTTCCCGGTCACCGGAACTGCGCACCAGCGCGATCATGTACTGGCAATGGTGGGCATTGGTGGTCCAGATCTTCTGCCCGTTGAGCACCCATCCAATGTCGCTGCGGCGCGCGCGCGTGGAGACACTGGCCAGGTCCGAGCCCGAGTTGGGTTCACTCATGCCGATGCAGAAAAACGCGTCGGCCCGGCAGATGCGCGGCAGGTAGAACTCTTTCTGCGCGTCGGTGCCGAACTTCAGCAGCAGCGGACCGCTTTGCCGGTCGGCGATCCAGTGCGCCGAGACCGGTGCGCCGACCGCAAGCAGTTCCTCCACCAGCACGTAGCGCGAAAATGCGTCCAGGTTCGCCCCGCCGTACTGTGCCGGCAAAGTCACGCCGACCCAGCCGCGCTCGGCCAACTTGCGGCTGAAGGCGGCGTCAAAGCCCATCCAGGACCGCGCACGCACATGCAGCGGCACGCCCGGAAGCGCCGATGCCAGAAACTCGCGCACCTCGGCGCGCAGATGCTCGGCCGCCGGCGGCAGCGTGGCCAGGCGCAAGTTGGTCAACAGGCTACCCACAGATGCTCCTTCCGCGTATCGGGACAATGCGCTCGGCCAGCGCCAACGGGTGCTTTGCACTGGCTGCGCTCCGGCCCGCCCGCAGTAGGAGTATGGCAGCAGCGGCGTACCCCATGGCCGCACCGTGCGCGTTGCGACGACGCGTGGGTGGCCATCCTCGAAGCCGCAGTTCTGCATACACGAATGCAACGCCCAACACCATCTAGCCCATTGGCCGGCGCCCCGGCACAGGGACCGATGGCGCGCGCTGGTCAGCGGGTCCTGGGTGGCGCCTGCGTGACCCAGGCATCCGGTCCCCAGGGCGTGACGGGCGCATCGCCGATGGCCTGAAACCGCTCGGGCAGGTCCTCCACCATGTTCCACGTGGCGGAAAGACGGCCGAAGCCGATGCAGATGGCACACCAGGATCCAAGCTCGACGATCTGCTTGTCGGAAAAATGCCGGGCCAGTTCGGCATACAGCGCATCACCAATGGCGAAGTGGTTGGTGGCCAGC
>JANMYG010000880.1:0-12213 GCA_031381865.1 Betaproteobacteria bacterium
GCTGGCATGGCTGAGGTAAACGCGGGTGCGCACCACATCCTCGAGCCGGCCGCCCAGCGATTTGATGCTGGCCTCGATCTTGTCGAGGATGTAGGTCGCCTGCGCCGCGGCGTCACCTCGGCCGATGAGCTGGCCGCTGCCGTGCGTGGCCGTGGTACCCGACACCAGGATCCGATTGCCGATACGCGTCGCCCGCGAATACCCGGCCAGCGGCTCCCAGACGCTGCCGCTGCTGATGGTCCAGCGCTCGTTCTGGCCCGGCACCGGCACGCGCTGCCACAAGCGGGGCAAGGCGTCCAGGTGGTGGCTCAGATCGCCCGAGGCAGTCAGGAACGGCGGCCGGCGGTATTCGTCACCGCAGTCGCCGGGCAGACGCTGCGTCCTGGCAAATGCGGCATCCAGCAGGGCGCGGTCTTCGGCGTCGAGCGCAAAACCGAACACCTGCAGGTTGTCGGCACGGTGCTCCGATTCCCCCAGCCGCGCACCGACGATCACGGCCGCCACGGCCGGCTGCTCGAGCACCCAGCGCGTGGCAACGTTGGACAGCGACACGCCGTGTTTGCGGCCGATCTGCTGCGCGGCGGACAACACGCCCTGCAGCGCATCCCATCCGCCCACGGCGCGTATGAAACGCTGGTACTTCATCTTGCTCCAGTCCGCCACCGCAGCCGGCTCGGGCGCGCCCAGCCAGCGCTCGGCCAGGAAGCCGCCACCGAGCACGCCATAGGCCAGCAGGCGCACGCCCCTGTCCAGGCACAGCGTGGACATCTCCTCGGTGGCACGCCGGTCCAGCAGCGACATGCAGACCTGGTTGCTCGCGATCGGGATGCCCTGCGCCAGCAATACGCGCAGGTGGGCAGTGTCGAAATTGGCCAAGCCCAGGTGCGCGATCAGGCCCTCCTGCTGAAGCCGCGCGAGTTCGACCATCGCGTCGATGTAGGCCGGGTGGTCAAAGGTCCACCAGTGGAACTGCAGAAGATCAATGCGCGGCACCCGCAGTCGGTCCAGCGAGCGCTGCACGCCTTCGCGCACGGTGGCCGCGGTCATCGGCCCCGGCTGCGGGCACCACTTGGTGAATGCGACGGCCGGCATTGGCCGTGGGCCCGCGAGCAGTTCGCCGGTGATGACTTCGGCCGACCCGTAATGGTCGGCCATGTCGAAGGTGTCGAAACCGGCCGTCAGGTACGCGGCCATGGCCTGTGCGCCCCGCACCGGGTCGAGCAGCGTACCGCTGCGCTCCATGTCGGCCACCTGCCACAGCCCGGTGACCATGCGGGCAATCTCGAGCCCCGGGGCCAGCAGGGTCCGCGCCGGCTTCATGGCGTCGGCCCCGCGCGGGGCGTCGCTCACTTGGGCAGGCGGGCCTGGATGGCCTGGACGTCCTCGGTGCTCATCTGGCCAACGGTGGTAACTTCACCGTTGGTGATGCGCCAGGTGCGGAACGGGCCCACGATGTCGCCGTTGCGGTCGAACTGCACATTGCCGATCACACCCACATATCGCACCGGCTTCTTCTCGCGGATGAGCTGCAGCGCGCGGGCGAAGCCTTGCGGGCCGGCATGCACCACTTCGCCACCGGGCTCGGTCACCTTGCGGATCGAGTCGCGAATGGCGGCCGCCTCGAACTTGCCGGCATGCGCGATGGCCAGGCCCAGGATGGCGCCGGCGTCGAAGGCGCGGTCGGCCGCCGGTGCACCGGCATCGAAACCACCGCTCATGGCCGGGTAGGCCGTGGCGAAGAACTCGGTCGAAGGCGTCTTGGTGGTGCCCGACGAGGTGCCGAAGGCATTGGCCAGGAACTGCGGGCCCACGCCCTTGATGAAGTCGGCCGCGTTCATGCCGTCGTTGAACAGGAACTTCTGCGGGCCGCCCTGCTGGATCCAGGTACGCACGATGGTCGTGCCGTCGCCGGGGTAACCGATGAAGTACAAGGCCGGCGGGTCGCCCTTGAGTGCGCTCGTGACTTCGGCGTTGTAGGACGGCTGCGCCGGGTTGTACGGGGTGATGCTGCTGATCTTGCCACCCAGCGCCTCGTACGCGCGGCGGAACTCGGCCAGCATGTTGACACCGAAGTCGTTGTTGACGTGGATGATGGTCAGGTTGTTCAACCCCTGGTCGAGGGCATATTTCGCCGCCGCCGTGCCCTGCAGCGCGTCGCTGGTGATGGTGCGGAAGAACCAGCCGTTGGTCTTGCCGTCGATGGCGAGCCTGGTCAGCGTGGGCGAGCTGGAGGCCGGCGAAATCTGCACCACACCGGCCGGCCCGGTGACCGAGGTCACGATCGGGATCGAGACCGAGCTGATGATGCCGCCGATGATGGCCGGCACTTTCTTGAGGTCGACCAGCTGTCGCGCCTGGTCCACCGCCACCGAGCCCTGGCTCTGCGCGTCGCGCAGGTCAAAGGCCAGCCTGCAGCCGGCAATGCCCTGGGCACCGGCGGCCTTGTTCAGTTCGTTGAAGGCCAGTTCCACCGACTTGCTGGCGGCCTGGCCGAAACGGCCAGCCGCACCGGTGAGGGAGACCACCATGCCCGCGGTGTGCGTGCAGGACGGGGACTGGGCGCTGGCGCTCAGGGGCACGAGTGCGGCGACCGTGGCCAGGGCAGTGGCAGAAAGTAGGAATCGCATGTTCAGATTGCTCCGGTGGGTTGAAATCAGGTCTTGTTCAGGTCGTACTTCATGATGCGGCCATGCGGGCCGGTCTTGTCGCGCTCGAGAGTGTAGGTGTCGCCCGCCGGGCCGGGGTGGTCGGCCAGGATGGTGTGGATGGCGGCAAGGTCGTCGGCGTCGAGCTGCAGGTGGAACACCGCCAGGGTGTCGCCAATGCGGTCGGCATACCGCGCGCCCACGATGGCGGCCGCCACGGCCGGCTGCTCCAGCACCCAGCGCGTGGCCACGGTGGCGATCGACACCCCATGCCGCTCGCCGATGGCCTTGAGTGCGCGCAGCAGCGCCTGGAATGCAGCCCAGCCGCCGAATTCGTCGATCACCAGCTTGTACTTGACGAGTGAGCGGTTGGTGATGCCGCTCAGCGGCTCGTCCTGCCCCAGCCAGTGCTCGGAGAAGAAGCCCCCGGCCAGGGTGCCGTAACACAGCAGATGCATGCCCCGGCGCTGGCACAAGGCCGCCAGGGCGGTCCGCGGGCGCCGGTCCAGCAGCGAATACTGCACCTGCATGCTGACCAGGGGCACGCCGGCATCGAGCATGGCCGCGGTATGGGGCGTGTCGAAGTTGGTGCCGGCTAGGTTCGCGATCAGGCCTTCCTGGCGCAGCGCCACGAGGGCCTGCGCAGCCTCGGCCCAGCGCGCAATGTCGTAGTCCCACCAGTGGAACTGCACCAGATCCAGCCGCTCCAGCCGCAGGCGCTGCAGCGAACGTGTCACGATGCGGCGCACATAGGCAGCGTCGACGTGGGCCAGGTCGGCGTAATCGGGCACGAACTTGGTGTGCACCTGCAGGCGCGGCAGCCCCTGGGCCTTGCGCCGTGCATTGAACTCGCCATACATCAGTTCGACGCCGGTGTAGATATCGGCGCCGTCCACGGTATCGAGGCCGGCAGCCACGAAGGTGGCCATCTCGCGAAGCGCACGCTCTCGGTCGACGGCGCCGTGGTCACCCGAGAGCTGCCAGCCGCCCCGGATGATGCGCGGGATGCGGTACCCGGGTGTCAGCTCGACGGTCGGAACGACCGAAGCACGCCATGGACTGCCTGCGCCTGGCCGCATAACGCTCATGGGCGGGCGGGCAGCGCCACTGCCGTCGTGTCGCCATGGCGGAACACGCGTTTGCCGAGCCGCGTGATGCGAAAACGCGTGGGACAGTTCGGGTCGGGGCAGGCAACCTCGGCGTCGGTGCTCATCCAGTCGTTGGCGTGGGTCATGCGCTGCTTTGCCGGCAGCAGCGGCAGCAAAGCCGCGAGCGAATACATCGAGAAGCCTTGGCCGGGCGGGAAATGCAGCATTTCGCCACGCACCTCGAACGAGTCGCCCACGCGGGCATTACACAGGATGCGGGCACCGGCCGGGGCAATCACCTCGACCCGCAGGTCGTAGAGCTCGAAGCTGTCATCTGTCATGAAAACCAGTTTAACAATGAATACACCGGTGTCCGGCATAACCCGCGTTCGCATGCACAATCAATGCCCACCATGCCGGCACACCCGTCCGTACCACCACCCGATCGCCCGCTGCTGCAGGTGCAGAAACTGTCCCGGCATTTCGGTGGCCACCGCGCCGTGCACGGGGTGTCGTTCAGCCTGGCGGCGGGCGCCATCGGTGGCCTGATCGGCCCAAATGGCGCCGGCAAGACCACCCTGTTCAATTGCCTGGCCGGTTTCATGCAGCCCACCAGCGGGCAGGTCTGGCTCGGCGGCACGCCGATCGGTGGTGCCTCGCCGGCGCGGGTGTTTGCCAGCGGTTTGGCGCGCACCTTCCAGATTCCGCGCCCGTTCCCGGAGATGACGGTGCTTGAGAACGTGATGCTGGCACCGATGCACCAGGTTGGCGAGTATTTCTGGGCCAACTGGCTGCGCCCCGGCGCAGTGCGCACCCAGGAACGCCAGACCCGCGACGCTGCCCGCCACTGGCTTGCCTTCGTGGGCCTGACCGACCTGGAGCAAAAGCCCGCTCGCGTGTTGTCCGGCGGCCAGCGCAAGCTGCTGGAGCTGGCCCGGGTGATGGTGGCCGAACCCAAGCTGGTGCTGCTCGACGAACCCGGCGCCGGTGTCAACCCGGCGCTGCTCGACCAGATCGTGGACAAGATCGCCGCGCTCAATGCCCAGGGCACCACCTTCCTGATCATCGAGCACAACATGGACCTGGTGGCTTCGCTGTGTCGCCCGGTCATGGTGATGGCCCAGGGTGAGCTGCTGCTGTCGGGCGACGCCGAAACGGTGCTGGCCGACCCGCGCGTCGTCGATGCCTACCTGGGAACCGCCTGATGCCGGCTGCACGGCCTGACAACAGCGCTGCGCTGGTGGTGGACAAGCTCGAAGCCGCCTACGAGCCAGGCCTGCCGATCGTGCGCGGCGCCAGCCTCACCGTGCACGCGGGCGAGATCGTCGCCATCCTGGGGCCCAACGGCGCTGGCAAGTCGACCCTGGTGAAGGCCGTGGCCGGCCTGGTGCCGGTGACCGGTGGGCGCAGCTTGTTGTTCGGGCAGGACATAACCCGCGTGCCGGCACACCGCATGGTGTTCGAAGGCCTGGCCTTTGTGCCGCAGACCGAGAACGTGTTCGTGAACCTGAGCATCGCGGAAAACCTGGAGCTGGCCGCCGCCATCGTGCGCGCCGACCGGCGCGAGCGACTGGAGCCGGTGTATGCGATGTTCCCTGACCTGGCGCGCCAGCGCAGCCTGCCCGCCGGCCAGTTGTCGGGCGGCCAGCGCCAGATGCTGGCCGTGGCGCGCGCCCTGATAACGCGCCCGCGCCTGCTGGTGCTGGACGAACCTTCGGCCGGCCTGAGCCCCAAGCTGGTGGGCCTGGTATTCGACAAGCTGCGCGAGGTACGCGACAGCGGCGTGACCGTGCTGCTGGTCGAGCAGAACGTCAAGGCTGCGCTGGCGCTGGCCGACAAGGCGGCGGTGCTGGTCGAGGGCCGCGAGCGTCTGTTTGCCCGCGCCGCCGAACTGCTGGACGACGAACGCGTCGCAGCGCTGTACCTGGGGCGCCATACCGGGCGCCAGGCCCGGGGAGTGCAGGCCTGATGCTGCAGATACTGGCCGACGGCCTCATCATCGGCTCGGTGATCTCGCTCGGCGCGATCGGCCTGAGCCTGACGCTGTCGATCGTGCGTTTCTCCAACTTCAGCCACGGCGAGTTGCTGGGCTGGGGCAGTTACCTGGCGCTCAGTGCGCTGGCCGTGTTCACCGCCATGCAGGAAACGCTGGCCGCGCCGCTGGGTCCGTTCTCGTTCGGCTGGGGCATGCTGGGCGCGCTGCTGGTGTCCATGGGGGTCACCGCCCTGCTTGCATTGGCGCTGGACCAGCTGCTGTTTCGCCGCCTGCGCAGCCAGGGGTCGATCACGCTGGTCATCGCCAGCTTCGGCGCGGCACTGGCGCTGCGCAACCTGCTGATGTACTGGTACGGGGGCGTACCCCAGTACTACACACAGACCCTGCAAATCTCCATCCCGCTGATTCCGCGCAGCATCGGCGGCGGCCTGCGCGTCACCGCCGACCAGATGCTGGTGCTGGCGCTGACACTGGCCACGGTCACCGCGCTGCACCTGTTCCTGCGCCGCAGCACGCTGGGCCGCGCGATGCGCGCCACCGCGATCAACCCGGCTTTGGCGCGTGTGGCCGGGATCGACCCCGAGCGCATTCTGCGCGCCACCTGGATCATCGGCGGCATGCTGGCCGCGGTGGCCGGCGTGTTTGCCGGCATCACGGTGCAAATGCGGCCCACCATGGGCGTCGACCTGCTGCTGCCGCTGTTCGCCGCGGTCGTCCTGGGCGGCATCGGTTCGGTCTGGGGTGCGGTGCTGGGCGGGTTCATCGTGGGGCTGGCCGAGAGCGCATCGGTCTCCATCGTTGGCGCGCAATACCGTGCGGCGGCGGCCTTCGTGGTGCTGATCCTGATCCTGCTGGTGCGCCCGACCGGCCTGTTCGGGGAGAAACACTGATGCCCGACCTGCTTGGCTGGTTGTCCTACGGCGGCTTCTTCATGGTGTTTGCGAGCAGCTTCGCCATCATCGTG
This sequence comes from Betaproteobacteria bacterium, assembly GCA_031381865.1. Classification (GTDB taxonomy): domain Bacteria; phylum Pseudomonadota; class Gammaproteobacteria; order Burkholderiales; family Burkholderiaceae_C; genus CAISIP01. Next base: position 6,694 of record JANMYG010000880.1, read on the forward strand.
CTGGGGCTGAACCTGCAGTGGGGCTTCACCGGCCTGTTCAACGTAGGTGTGGCCGGCTTCGTTGCGCTGGGCGCCTACACCTCGGCGCTGGTCACCACGCCCGAGACCGCGAACCGCATGGGAGGCCTGGGCTGGCCGGTGGCCCTCGGGTGGCTCGCCGCCATGGGGGTGGCAGGCATCGCCGGGTTGCTGGTCGGTGCCGTCGCGCTGCGCTTGCGGCACGACTACCTGGCCATCACCACCTTCGGCGTTGCCGTGACGATCCAGCTGGTGGCCAACAATGCCACCGCCCTCACCGGTGGCCCGTTCGGCGTGCAGTTCATTCCCAAGCCCATGCAGTCCTGGCTGGGCACCGGCCTGCCCTGGACGCTGGCCTACCTGGCCCTGACACTGGTGCTGCTGGGCATCGTCTACCTGGCGCTGGAGCGGCTGGTGCGCAGCCCCTGGGGCCGCGTATTGCGCGCGATCCGCGAGGACGAGGCCGCCGCCGCCTCGCTGGGCAAGCGGCCATTCGTGTTCCGGCTGCAGAGCTTCGTGATCGGCAGCATGCTCATGGGCCTGGGCGGCGCGGTGTACGCGCATTTCGTCGGCTACATCGCGCCCGAGGACTTCCTGCCCATCCTGACGTTCCAGCTGTGGGCCATGCTGATCGTCGGCGGCTCCGGCAACAACCGCGGCGCGGTGATCGGCGCATTCGTGGTCTGGACCTTCTGGGCCGCCGCCGGCGGGCTGCTGCGCGGCTGGATACCACCGGCCGAACAGGCGCGTGCCGCGGCACTGCAGGTGGTGCTTATCGGCGTGCTGATCGCCGCCATGCTGGTGCTGCGCCCGCGCGGCCTGATTGGCGAGGAAGTGGCGGTGTCGCGCAGCGACTGAGCGTCACGCAGCGGGCGCGCCCGAGCGCCTGGGGCAGGAACACATCGAGGGCGTCGGCGTGCGCAGCATGGCACCGCGCGCAAATCAATCGTCCGCGAAAGGGCGAAAGCAGCCCCTCGATTCCCCGCGATCAAACGCTACCGCGCATCAATAGTTCAGCTGCGCCCGCCCGCCCTGCGCCGCCTCCTTGAGCGCCCTGGTGATGACGCCAGTGCTGACGGTGGCGAAGTAACGTGCGCCCCAGGCGGCATAACGATCCTCGTCCTGTGGCGTCAGCGCCAGGATGCCGGGGCACTTGCCGGCCGCCGCCACGGCCCTGAGCGTGTGCTCGATGGCCGCCTGCACCGGCGCCTCGTTCCAGCGGTTCTCGCAACCCATCGCATGCGCCAGGTCGTTGGGGCCGACGAACACGGCGTCGACACCATCGACGGCCGCGATCGCGGCTGCGTTGGCCACACCTTCCGGCGTCTCGACCATCACCACCAACACGATGCCGTCATTGCTGGCTCGGGTATGCGCCGGCCCGCCGAAGGCGCCATACCCGGCGGCGCGTGTCGAGAACGCGCTGCCGCGCTGGCCACCGAGGCCAGTCGCACCGGCAGGCAATGGGTACTTGACGCGCTGCACCAGTGCCCGGGCATGCTCAGCGGTGTTGACCATCGGTATCTGCACCCCGCCGGCCCCGATGTCCAGCGTGCGTGCGATGTCGTGCTCCAGGCAGCGCACCAGCGCCGGCAGGTTGCTGGCGCGCGCGGCGCGCAGCATGTGCTCGGTCGTCTCCAGGCTGGCGCTGCCGTGTTCGTTGTCGATCACCAGGAAGTCGAAACCGGCGTAGGCGCACATCTCGACGATTGCGGGCGATGGTATGCCGTTGAAGATGCCGCGCAGGCGCTGGCCGCTGCGCAGCATCTCGGGCAGGCGCGTGTCCAGCGGTCGCTGATGGTCGGGTTGCGCCATCATGGCCACAGCTCCTTGCTGGCCATTTCGGCGCCCTCGGCCATGCTGGCGAGTTTGGCGTAACAGATCGGCGGGTGGATGGCGCCGAAACCGGCGAAGGTGCCAAAGCCGCAGTCGCTGGCCGCCATCACGCGCTCGCGCCCGACGATGTTGGCGTAGGTCAGCAGACGCTGCGCCACCAGGCGCGGGTGCTCGATGAAGTTGTTGACGGTGTCGAGCACGCCCGGCGCAAGGATCTTGTTGCCGGGGATGCGGCCCTCCTTGCCGGCCTTCGCCCACACCTCCCACTCGTGCGCATGGCGCGGGTTGGCGCCTTCGAACAGCACCGTGGCCGGCTTGGCCTTGAGCACCACGCCCAGGATCTTCTCCAGGCCGATGTCGTAGTGGTGCGGGCCCTCGTAGTTGCCCCAGCACACATGCATGCGGGTGCGCTCGGCCGGCACGTTGCGCAGCGCGTGGTTGAGCGCCTCCACCTGCAGGTGGGCGTTGCGCAGGAACTCGGCGTCGTCGACATCGCGGAACTTGATGTGCCGGCCCATGGCGAGGTCGGGCGCGTCGATCTGCAGGTCCAGCCCGGCTGCCACGATGGCCTCGTATTCGGTGGCCATCGCGTCGGCCAGCGCCTGCAGGTACAGCTCGGTGCTGGCGTAGTACTTGTTGGGCTGGAACACCGCGATCACACCGGGCGAGGCGCTGTTCACGAACGCGCGCAGCGGTGGCTGGCCAGGGGCTGCTGCTGCGGCGCAGGCGGCCTGCAGGTTGGCGATGTCCTTGTGCAGGCCGCTGAGGTCCTTCACCGCGATCGGTCCGGTGCAGATCGGCCGGTGGTACTTGGGCGTGGCGCCGAGCTTGGCCAGGCGCTCCTTGAAATCGGGGAAGTCGTCCAGGTCGCGCGGCACGGCGCGCGGCATCTCGCCGAGCTCGAAGCCGGTCAGGCGGTGCCGGATGTAGGTGGCGTACGAGATCTTGCTCATCTCGCCGTCGCTCACCACGTCCACGCGCGACTTCGCCTGGCGCGCCACCACGTCGGCCACCTCGGCGGCCATGATGCGGTCGAACTCTGCCGCGTCGTAGTTCAGGCCGCTGTCCTGCGCGAACAGCTGCGTCACCACACGCTCGGGCCGCGGCAGGCTGCCGACATGGGTGGTCAGGATGCGTTGTGCCATGCGTGTCTCCTGTCTTTGCAATGACGAAAGTATCAGTGATCAGCGCTGCGAACGGTCCACGAAGCGCTTGGCGCCCACAAAACCGTTGGCATCGATGGCGCGGTCCAGTATGCCGGCCGCGTCAACAACTTCGGGCGACCAGGTGATGGTCTTGCGGCCGTCGCCTGGCGTCATGAGCAGCACCACGGCGTCGCTGTCGCCACTGTTGCGGTAGCTGCGCCAGCACTCGGCGGGCATCGCGAAGCTGTCCCATCCTTCGGTGGTGCCACCGGCCTGCGTGCGCACCACGGCCGCGCCGGATTCGACCGTGATCTCGACCGCGCCCTGGTACACCACCAGCACCTGCTGTTCCTGCAGCCGGTGGCGCGACATGCCGCCGCCGGCGGGCAGCTTGAGCCATTCGATCGAGAAACCGTGCGAGTTGGCCACCGGCGCCGCGTGGTCGCGGTCCTGCGTCATGCCCAGGCCGATGACCGGGGCCATCTGCCCGCCGCAGCCCGGTAGCGCGGCATCCAGCAATGCCCGCGACGACCAGTCGAGCTCGGCGAAGCGCACCACGCGCCGGCCCATCTGCTCGGGTGTCCAGCTGCGCAGCGCGGCGATGTCGGCCGGTGTCATGGGCTGCAGGCGGCGCATCGTGTCGTCCCACTGCTGGCCCGACTGCTCGTCGATGATGCGGTAGTCCTCGGTGAGGTGCACACCCTGCGCCCGCGCGGCCTCCAGCGTATCGGGGCCCCACAGGATGCCGCCGGTGTCGTTGCGGCCCAGCGCGGTGAACATGAAGCCCTCCACGTCCCCGGTGTTCTGGAAGCCGCGGTAGATCCAGGTCGGCATGCTCGCGATGTCGCCCGGGCCGATGCCGGCTTTCAGGGGGTCGGGGTTGAAACCCCAATGCAGGTCCCATTTGCCCCTGGTACAGATGAACACCTCGGCCGTGAAATGCATGTGCGGCGGGTTGCGCGTGCCGGGCGGCATGGCTACGCCTCCGACCTGAAAGCCGTGCTGCTCGCGCAGGCTCACCGGCTGGTTCGGGTTCTGCGATACGCCGGGCCCGATCAGCGCGTAGTTCTTCTTGGGCCCGCAGCCGGGGATGCGGTAGTCGATAAACGCCTCGGTGCTGTAGCGCAGGCCGCTGAAGGAGATGAAACGTTCTCGGATTTGCTGTTCGGTCAACATGGTGGTCATTCAGGTGGGTTGGGGAATACGGCGGCCCGATCGATCGGGATTTTCATCCAGGCCAGCAGTGCATGGTTGAGGCGGGCTCCCGCCTCCAGCGGCAGGAAATGCCCCACCCGGGGCAATTCGAGCCAGGTGGCAGCGGGCTGTGCCGCCAGCATCGCGCGTTGCCAGTGCGGCGGGCACAGCCGGTCCCTGGCTCCGCTGACCAGCAGCAGCGGCCCGTCGAACCGGGCCAATGCAGCACGGCCGTCCGGTCGTGCGGCGGCCCAGGCAAACTCCGCGAAAGCCGCCTTGCGCGATGTCTGCAGCGCCATGTCGTGCACCAGCCCCGCATGCTGGCGCCGGCGCCGCTCGTGGTGGAAGTAGGCCGGCTTGACATGGCGCGCCACTTCACCGGGCCCGCGCTCACACCACAACTTGCGCAACCAGGCGCTCTTGCGCCGAGCGGGCGCGCTGGCAGGTTGCGCATTGCTGGAGATCATGGCGATGCGCTCGACGCGCTCGGGCGCCAGCCGGAGCAACTCAAGCGCCCAGAGGCCGCCCAGCGAAAATCCGGCCACAGAAAAGCGCTGCGGCAGGTCGCGCAACACATCGGGAATCCAGGCGTCGAGGCGGTCCAGGCCACGGTAGTCCAGGACACGCACGTCCGCCGCACCGCGCAGCGCGCGCTTCTGGCGGCGGAAGATGCGCGCGTCGCACAAGGTGCCGGGCAGCATGACCAGCGTTGGCAGGGTCACGAGCGTATGCGCTCCTCGGTCCCCTGGTCGAACAGGTAGGAACGCGCCGCATCGAAGCGGATGCCGACAGAGTCGCCGATCTCGCAGCGGAAATGGCGGTCGGCACGCGCCGCGAAGTGGCGGCTGCCCACCGTCACCGTGACCAGCACCGACTCGCCGGTCAATTCGAACGCATACACCTGTGCGTCGAACAGGCCCACACCCAGGCCGACCACCTGTACATCCTCTGGCCGCACGCCGAGCACCACCGCCTTGCGGCTGCCGGCAATGACGCAGGGTGCGCGCAGCCCTTCGCCCGAGAACACGCCGTCGACCAGCTCGCCCTGGACCAGGTTCATGCTCGGCGAGCCGATGAAGCCCGCGACAAACAGGTTGGCAGGGTCGTTGTAGACTGCCTCGGGCACGTCGAGTTGCTGGATCACACCCTTGTTCATGACCGCCACGCGGGTGGCCAGCGTCATCGCCTCCATCTGGTCGTGCGTGACATAGACCGTCGTAATCGCCATCTCGTGGTGCAGGTGCTTGAGCTCGGCGCGCATCGTCACGCGCAGCTTGGCATCGAGGTTGGACAGGGGCTCGTCCATCAGGAACACGCGTGGCGTGCG
>JANMYG010000023.1:0-36004 GCA_031381865.1 Betaproteobacteria bacterium
CGAAAATGCCGCCGTCGCCACCACAATCCCCGACCGCGACCACCAGCTTGGGTTCGGGCGTTGCGTCGTAGGTGCGTTGCAAGGCCAGCTCCATGTTGCGCGATACCGGCCCGGTGACGAGCAGCATGTCGGCGTGGCGCGGGCTGGCAACGAACTTGATGCCCAACCCCTCGATGTTGTAGTACGGATTGCCCAGCGCGTTGATTTCCAGCTCGCAGCCGTTGCAGGAGCCGGCGTCGACCTGCCGGATGTTCAGGGCCTGGCCGAGGATGTCCAGCAGGTGCTGGTGGATGTGCCGGACTTCCGCAGACAGCCGGTCGCTGCCGATCGGCGCGCCTTCGGTGCGGATGCCGTTGCGTGCAATCTGCTTGATGATGTTCCAGGTCATAAATCATGCCCCGAGTAACTCAGGTTAAACGATTTGTTGATCAGCGGGAAGTCGGGAACGATGTTACCGATCACGGCATGCTCCAGCACCGGCCAGTTGTGCCAGGAAGGGTCGTGGCAGTGGCAGCGGCGGATGCGGCCGCCCGGCGCCGAAGCATCGATCTCCAACGCAACCAGGATGTCGCCACGCCAACCCTCGACCCAGCCGGCGCCGATGGCCGGCTCCAGTGGCAACACCGGCTCGCGGCAAAACGCACCGGCCGGCAATCCGGTGGCGATCGCGCGGATCAGGCGCAACGACTCGAACACCTCTTCGAAGCGCACGATCACGCGTGCGGCGACATCACCGTTGCGGTGCGTCGCCATCCGGACGTCGAGGCCGTCGTAGGGCGCGAACGCGTGGTCGCTGCGCAGGTCCCATGCCTGCCCGCTGGCGCGCCCGGCCATGCCGGCCAGTCCGAGTTGTGCCGCCAGGGCGGGCAGGACCCGCCCCGTGCTGAGGAACCGGTCCTGCAGACCGGCATGTTCGTCGTAGACCACGCGCAACACGCGCACTTCGCGCTCGATCTCGTCGCACTGGCGGTGGATGCGCTGGGCGGCTGCCGGGTCGACGTCCTGGGCCACGCCACCGGGCACCACCCGGTCCATCATCAGGCGGTGCCCGAAGACTTCCGCCGACAGGCGCAACCAGTCTTCACGCAAGCGCGAAAACTGCGCCAATCCGAATGCCAGCGCGGCGTCGTTGCCCAGTGCACCCAGGTCACCGAGGTGGTTGGCGACGCGTTCGCGCTCCAGCATCAGCGCGCGCAACCAGGCGGCGCGCGGCGGCACCTCGCAGGCTGCGGCCGACTCCAGCGCCATGCAGTAGGCCCAGGCGCCGGCGACGGTCGAATCACCCGACATGCGCGCGGCCAGCCGATGGGCCTGCAGCGGCGCGAACTCGGTGAAACGCCTTTCGATGCCCTTGTGGGTGTAGCCCAGGCGCTGCTCCAGGCGCAACACCTTTTCACCGACGACCGAGAAGCGGAAATGCCCGGGTTCGATCGTTCCCGCATGCACCGGACCGACCGGAATTTCGTGCACGCCGTCGCCCTCGACGCGCACGAACGGATAGTTGGCCACACTGCCGCCGGCCGGCGCCTCACCCGCCAGGGCAGACTGGCGCAACGGGAAATAGTCGGCCGGCCACGCGCCGTGGTTCAGCCACGGTCGCACGTCCACGGCGTCCTGCGCGCGGATGCCCAGCAGGTCGGCCGAGGCACGCTGCATGCGCGCGGCGGCCGGGAACACCGGCGCCAGATCGGGGCAGGACGGGCGATCGGCTGGCAGACGCAGTTCCAGCCAGACCAGACCGTCCTGTACCGCATAGGCGGCATGGGCTGCCAGTCCGCTGGCGTCCGACCCCCACAGCGCCACCAGCCGCCCGCCGCCTTCGCGCACTGCGCGGGCCGCACCCAGCCAGTCGTCGGCACCGACACCGGCGTGCCAGACCGGCAACGGCCCGGCCAGGCGCCGCAACCCGAGGAACATGCCGGGAACCAGCATCGCGTCAACCCCCGATCATGCTGGCCGCCTGCCGGTACCACGCATCCAGGTAGGGCGGGATATACAGGCCCAGCATCAGGCCCAGGGCCAGATGCACGAACACCGGCAGCAGCGCCGGTGAATGCGCCAATGGCTTGAGCCGCGTCTCGCCAAAGACCATCGGCAACACCCGCCGCAGCACCGCCGCGAACGCCACCCCCAGCGACAGCAACAACAGCGGCGTGGCCCAGGGCTGTTCGCGCATGGCGGTGGTCAGGATCAGGAACTCGCTGGCAAATACGCCGAACGGGGGCATGCCCAGGATGGCCAACGAGCCCAGCATCAGCCCCCAGCCGACGGTCGGGCTGACCTTGATCAGGCCGCGTATGTCGTCCATGTTCTGGGTGCCGGCCTTTTGCGTGGCGTGCCCGACCGCAAAGAAGATGGCCGACTTCACGAGCGAATGCACCGTCATGTGCAGCAGGCCGGCGAAGTTGGCGATCGGCCCGCCGAGTCCGAACGCGAAGGTGATGAGGCCCATGTGCTCGATCGACGAATAGGCGAACATGCGCTTGACATCCTTCTGCCGCGACAGGAAAAACGCCGCCACGACCACCGACAACAGGCCGAAGCCGATCATCAGCTGGCTCGCCAGCGGGCTGTGCAGCGCGCCATCGGTGAGCACCTTGCAACGCAGCAGCGCGTACAGCGCCACATTGAGCAGCAAGCCGGAAAGCACCGCCGACACCGGGGTCGGGCCTTCGGCATGGGCGTCGGGCAGCCAGTTGTGCAGCGGCACCAGCCCCACCTTGGTGCCGTAACCGATGAACAGGAAGGCGAACGCCAGCGTGATGATATTCGGGTCGAGGCGTCCCTTGACCGCGTTGAGGTGGGTCCACAACAACGCCCCGCCCTCGGCGCCCAGCACCTTTTCGGCCGCCATGTACAGCAGCACCGTGCCGAACAACGCCTGTGCAATGCCGACGCCGCACAGGATGAAATATTTCCAGGCCGCCTCCAGGCTGGCGGCGGTCCGGTAGACGCTGACCAGCAGCACCGTGGTGAGGGTGGCCGCCTCCATGGCCACCCACAGGATGCCCATGTTGTTGGTCATCAGCGCCACCAGCATGGTGAAGCTGAACAGCTGGTACATGCTGTGGTATAGCCGCATGCGCGGGGGCGTCATCTTGCCGTGGTCGCGCTCGACACGCATGTAGGGGCGGGAAAACAGCGCCGTCGTCAGGCCGACGAATGCCGTCAGCGAAACCAGAAAGACGTTCAGTGGATCGATGTAGAACTGCTCGTCGAGCGCCAGCAGCGGACCTTCGTTGACGATTTGCACCGTGAGAAAACACGCCGCGATGAAGGTGCCGGCGCTGAAAGCCGCATTGGTGTCGCGTGCGCGGTCGCGGTGCCCGGTGAACGCCAGCACCACACTACCCGCCAACGGGATTCCGAGCACGAATTGCAGCGCCAGCACGGTCACTGGCGGCCCCCGGTGCACCCGCCTGTCGCGGCTCCGGCAAGGCGCGTGCCGGCATCGGCGGCGCCGGCAAGCCGGGCGCCGCGCGATACGGCGGACCGCGCGCAGCGGCCACGGGTGGGCGGCGCGGGGCTGTTCATTCTTCCTTCAGCCGCTCGAGATTGCGGATGTCCAGGCTGTCGAACTGCTCGCGGATCTGGAACAGGAACACGCCCAGGATCAGGATGCCGACCAGCACGTCGAGCGCGATGCCGAATTCGACCACCATCGGCATGCCGTAGGTGGCCGAGGTGGCGGCAAAGAACAGTCCGTTCTCCATCGACAGGAATCCGATCACCTGCGGCACCGCCTTGGAACGCACGATCATCATCAGGAACGACAGCAGCACACAGGCCAGCGCGATGCCCAGCGTGCCGCGCGTGATGGTCGACGACAGCTGCGAGATCGGCGCCGCAAGGTTGAACGCGAAGATCACCAGCACCAGGCCGATCAACATGGTGGTCGGGATGTTGATCAGGGCCTCGACGTCCCAACGCACGTTCAGCCGGTCGATGACGCGGTGCAGCAGCAGCGGGATCAGGATCACCTTGAGGACCAGGGTGAGCCCTGCCGACAGGTAGAGGTGAGGCTGGTGCGTGACGTATCCCACCGTCGCCGTGGCGGCCACCAGCGCTGCGCCTTGCAGCGTGAACAGGTGGACCAGCGACAGGATGCGGCGCTGGGAAATCATGGCGAACGCCAGCATCAGGATGATGGCCGCGAACAGGTTGATGAGCTGGCCGATGAAGTCCGTCAACTCACGCCCCCAGCAGGATACGCACCAGCAGGCCGATCACGGCCAGCATGAACGCGGTGGCGAGGAACTCGGGCACCCGGAAGATGCGCATCTTGGCGCTGAGGGTCTCCAGCCCCGCCAGCAGCACCCCTCCGATCGCCAGTTTGAGGACCAGCGTCGGCAGCGCCAGCAGCAAGGCGGCGGGTTCGCTGCCGTCGGCCACGCCCCACGGGAAGAACAACGCCAGCCCGATGCAGGAGTAGGCGAACAGTTTCAGGCTGGCCGCCCATTCGAGCAACGCCAGGTGGCGGCCCGAGTATTCGAGGATCAGCGCCTCGTGGATCATCGTCAGTTCCAGGTGGGTGGCCGGATTGTCCACCGGCACGCGCGCGTTCTCGGCCAGCGACACCATCGTGAAGGCGACGCCGGCAAAGGCCAGGCTGGGGTAGATCGCGAATTCCTGGTGCGCCAGGGTGTCGACGATGGTGGTCAACGAGGTCGACTTGGAGATCAGCGAGGCCGTGAACAGCACCATCAGCAGTGCCGGCTCGGCCAGGAACCCGATCAGCATCTCGCGCCGTGCGCCCAGCGTGCCGAAGGAGGTGCCGATGTCCATCGCCGCCAGCGAGATGAACACGCGCGCCAGCGCAAACAGGCCGACCAGCGCGATCGCGTCGGCGGCGGGCGACAGCGGCAGGTCGATCGACAGCGTGGGAATGATCGCGCAAGCCAGCGCCATGCATCCGAAGACGATGTAGGGCGCAACACGAAACAGCGACGACGCGTGGTGCGCCATGACCGAGTCCTTGTGAAACAGCTTGTGCAGCATGCGGTAGGGCTGCAACAGCGGCGGCGCGGACTTGTTTTGCAGCCATGCCCGCCACTGGTTGACCCACCCGCCGAGCAGCGGCGCCAGCGCCAGCGCGACGGCGATCTCGAGCAGCTGCGAGAAGATTCCGAACAGGCTCATCGCGTGACCACCACCAGCACCGTGATCAGGGTCACGAAGCTGTACAGGAGGTAGAGCGCAATGCGCCCCTGCTGCAGGCGGCCGATCAGGCGCGACAGGCGTTCAATCAGCGCGGCCACCGGCAGGTACAGCCAATGCCAGAAATGGTCGCCCAGCTCGACGTTGTACCGCGGCGCCGTGTCGAACGGAGTCGGCAGATGCCTTTGCATGCGGAAAAAGGGCTCGAAGATCTGCCGGATCGGCTGGCCGAAGCCCTCGGCCGTGTCCTGCATGCGCGGCGTTTGCCACGGGAAGCCGCAGTCCCACGGGTCGGAGCTCCGCAGCCGGCCGTGGTAGAACCGGCGCACCAGTCCATAGGCCAGCGCGTAACTGGCTGCCACCCCGAGCAGGAAGATCACCGGCCCGTAACTCGCCCGCTCGACGTCCACCGGCACCAGCAGCCAGCCGCCGGCGGCCGCCTGGGGGCCGAGGCCGGCCGAGACGAGTTGGCGTGTGACCGGGTCGATGAGCTGGATGAACTGGTTGGGCAGCAACCCGAGCGCGATACATCCCAGCACCAGCCAGACCATCCCGGCACGCTCCCAGGGACCGGCGTCCGCTGCCTGCGCCAGCGTTTCCTCGCGCGGCTGGCCCAGGAAGATGATGCCGAAAAACTTGACCATGGTGTAACCGGCCAACGCCGCCACCAGGGCGATCAGGGCGGTCACGGCCGGGATCAGCATGTTGAGGAAGGAATTGGGCAGGCCCGGCGTAAAAAGGAAGCTCTGCAACAACAACCATTCGGCGACGAAACCCCCGAGTGGAGGCAGGCCGGCACTGGCCAATACGCCGGCCAGCGTCAGCCAGGCCACCCACGGCATATTGCGGATCAGGCCACCGAGCTTGCCCAGGCTGCGTTCATGGGTGGCATGCAATACCGAGCCCGTGCCAAGGAACAACAGGCTCTTGAAAAATGCATGGGCGGCCACGTGGTAGAACGCCGCGGTCAGCGCCAACGCGCTCATGGCCTGCATGCGGTAGGCGTGGAACAGCAGTGCCAGCCCGATCGCAGCGAACATCAGGCCGATGTTTTCAATCGATGAGTAGGCGAGCAGGCGTTTCATGTCCACCTGCACGGCCGCGAACACCGCCCCGTAGATGGCGCTCGCCAGCCCGAGGCCCAGCAGCAGCACACCCCACCACCAGAGTTGGATCTGCAGCAGGTCGAACGACACCCGCAACATGCCGTAGATCGCGGTCTTGAGCATCACGCCGCTCATCAGCGCAGACACCGGCGAGGGCGCCGCGGGATGCGCCTCGGGAAGCCATACGTGCAGGGGCACGATGCCGGCCTTGGCACCAAAACCGAACAGCGCCAGCCCGAATGCGACCGAAGCCCAAAACGCGTTCAGGTGTTGCGCCCGCATGTTGGCGAAGGTGTAGTCGCCGGTGTTCGCCTGCAGGACGCCAAAACACAGCAGCAGGCCGATCGCGCCGATATGGGCGATCAACAGGTAGAGGTACCCGGCCTCGCGGATCTCGGGGATGCGGTGGTTGGCAATGACCAGGAAGAACGACGACAGGGCCATCGTCTCCCACATCACCATGAAGGCATACGCGTCGTCGGCCAGCACCACCATCACCATCGCCGCGAGAAAGACGTGGTATTCGAGGCAGAGCAAGCCCGGCGGCGTGCCCTCTCCCTTGCGAAAATAACCGGCGGCGAAAGCCGATACGCCGACGGCTGCGCCCGAGATCACGAGCAGGAAGAAGGCGGACAGCGCGTCGAGCCGCAGATGAAACGGCAGCGATGGCAGACCGATTGGCAGCACCGCAGTTTCGGGAACCGAGAACAACGCCTGCAACGCCACTGCGAACAATCCGACAGCGACCACTCCGCCGGCGGGAAACAGGAAGCGCGCGACGAACACGAGCCGGCGCAATGCCAGCACGCCCCCCACTCCGACCGCCAGCCAAGCCACTACGGCGACGAGTACCCAGTCCAGATGGACCCACCGCGCCGGATCAGCCAGAGCCCCCATTCCTCAGGCCCCGAACGCGTTGGAATCGGCCAGGGGGTTGAAAGACACCACTACCATCGGACGAGTGTACTGGACGGTAGGCGGGCGAAGCATCAGCGCCGGTTGCTTTTTTCCGCGTCTGGGTCGCTGGCCGAGCCGGTCGATACGACGCGCAGGTCCGCATCGAAGACGGCAGTGAAGATCTTGCTGTCCGACAGGTTCACACCGTCGGCATAACGCCAGTCGTAATGGGTCTGTTGCTTCAATTCGAAGGTGGTGACCCGCATCGGCTTGCCGAGCATTTTGCGCACGTCTTCCATCATCATGCCCGGCACCACCTTGGCAAAATTCTGCGGCGTCAGGACCTGCCGCAGCGCGCTCATCTTGCCGTCCGCGCCGATGGTGATCATGTAGTTCTTGGTGCCAGCGGGTTGCCGGCTGTACTCGAAGGTGCGCCCGCCGCCGGGGGCGTCCCAGATCTTCTCGGGCTCTCCGAAGCGCGCGCGCACATCGGCCTCGGTCGCCAGGCCCTCTTCGAGTTCGCTGACGCGCTGCGGGTCGCAGGCGGCCAAAACCAGCAGCAGAGCGGCCACGGCAATCCGGCCAAATCCTTTGCGCATGGGCACCCCTGTAAAATCGAAACAAGAGGTTCAAGTCTATGTCCATATTCCGCCGCCCGGACTACGAGTCCGAGATCACGCAGTTCATCGCCGGACTCAAGCAACAAAAGCCACAACTCGAAGCACTGCAACGCGAAGGCCGCGAACTGTTATGGGACAAGCCGGTCGACCGCGAAGCCTGGCAGGAGTATCGCGCCGCCAGCGTGGCGCAGAAACCCTACGTCTACCAGACTGACGCCAAGTAGCGTCGATTCAGGGCGCGGCGCCGGGCGCTGCCCGTGTTTTGCCACCAACTCCATCCGCCAGCATGCCCACGACGACCGTTGACAACGCGTCCCTGAGCGCGACGTTGATCCCCGACGATGGCCCCGACGCCGCCGACATGCCGCAGGTGGTGGACCAGGTCGCGTTGGCACGCCTTTACGGCGAGCCGTTGTTTTCCATGCCGCAGGACCTGTACATACCGCCGGATGCACTGGAGGTGTTCCTGGAGGCCTTCGAAGGTCCGCTCGACCTGCTGCTGTACCTGATCCGCAAGCAGAACTTCAATATCCTCGATATCCCGATGGCCGGCGTCACGCGCCAGTACCTGGTGTACGTGGAAGAAATCCGCGGGCGCAACCTGGAGCTCGCGGCCGAGTACCTGCTGATGGCGGCGATGCTGATCGAGATCAAGTCGCGCATGTTGCTTCCTTCGCGCAAGGCGGCCGAAGGGCAGGAGGCCGAGGACCCGCGTGCCGAACTGGTGCGCCGGCTGCTGGAGTATGAACAGACCAAGCTGGCCGCGGCGGCCCTGAACGCGATGCCGCAGTCCGGGCGCGACTTCCTCAAGGCGCAGGTGACGATCGAACAATCGCTGCAGCCGCGTTTTCCGGATGTCAGCGTGCAGGACCTGCAACAGGCGTGGCAGGACATCCTCAAGCGCGCCCGCCTGGTGCAGCACCACCACATCACGCGCGAGGAGCTTTCGGTGCGCGAGCACATGAGCATCGTGTTGCGGCGCCTGCAAGGCCGCAAGTTCGTCGAGTTCGAAAACCTGTTCGACCCATCCAGGGGCACCCAGGTCATGGTCGTCACCTTCCTGGCGCTGCTGGAGTTGGCCAAGGAGATCCTGATCGAGATCACCCAGGCCGAGTCGTTCGCGCCGATCTACGTGCGCCTGGCCTATACAGTCGCCTGACGAACTGACCAGCCTTGTGACTGGCGGCCTTCATGCCCATCGGTGCGAAACGGGCCACGCACCGGGCCTCAGGATTCGCCGCGGGCCTCGCGTGCCATCAATGCCGCCAGCGCTTCACGAGGATTCAGGCGGCCGGCCAGCAATGCTTCAACGGCTGAGGCAATCGGCATCTCGACGCCCAGTAGTTGCGCCCGCTGGACGACCGTACGCGCACAGTACACGCCTTCGGCCACATGCCCAAGCGACTGAACGGCTTGCGCCAGTGTCTGGCCCTGCGCGAGCGCCAGGCCGACCTTGCGGTTGCGCGACAGGTCACCGGTGGCCGTCAGCACCAGGTCACCCAGACCGCTGAGGCCCATGAAGGTCTCGGCCCGGGCGCCCAGAGCCACACCGAGTCGGGTCATCTCATGCAGCCCGCGCGTGATCAGCGCGGCGCGGGCGTTCAACCCCAGTTGCAGCCCATCACATAGGCCAGTGGCGATTGCCAGGACGTTCTTGACCGCCCCGCCTACCTCCACACCGACAACGTCGTCACTTGCATACACGCGCAGACTCGGGCTGTGAAAGGCCTGCACCAGGGCGGCGCGTACCGCGGGCATACTGCTGGCCGCCACGACGGCGGTCGGTTGGCCATGTGCCACCTCTTGGGCAAAACTCGGGCCGCTCAACACGCCGGCCTGCAAATCCGGGGCAGTCTGCTCCAGCACCTCGTGGGCCAGAAGACCGTGGGATTCCGAACCGGACTGCGCCGCGCCCGGCAGCGCCTCCTCGAAACCCTTGCACAACCAGACCACCGGCACCGCGCAGCCGCGCAGTTGCCGCAGGGTTTCGCGCAATGCCGCCATCGGCGTGGCAATCACGACCAGATCAAGGCCCGCAATTTGCATGGCCGCGCCATGTGCGCCGGCGGAGTCTGCCGCCGAGGTGACCGGCCACTGCCGAACCACCAGTTCGTCCGGCAGTGTGATCCCGGGCAGGTAGCGCGTATTGACGCGCTCACGCTGGATCGTGACTACCTGATCGTGGTCGCGCGCCCAAAGGCTGACCTGGTGGCGCGCCAGCGGATGGCGGCAGGCGCTCGTCGCCAGCGCAGATCCCCAGGCACCCGCGCCAAGAATCGCGATCTGCATGGCCGCGCGCCGCTCCGGCCAGCTGGCTGCAAAGCCTATTGGGTCACGATGCGTGGCGCATCGGCCGCAGCCTGGGCACGCTGCTGTTCATACATCGCCTGGAAATTGATTTCCGACAGATGCACCGGCGGAAAGCCGCTGCGCTGAATCAGGTCGGCCACATTGGCGCGCAGGTACGGGTAGACGATCTGCGGGCAGGCGATACCCATGATCTGGCTCATCTGCTCGTCGGCAATATTGCGAATCTCGAAAATGCCCGCCTGCTTGACCTCGACCAGAAACACGGTCTTTTCCTTGATCTTGGTCTGCACGGTCGCGGTGACACACACCTCGAAGACCCCGTCGGCCGCGGCGTTGGCTTCCACACCGAGTTGTATGTCGACCGTGGGCTGCTCTTTTTCCAGCAGGATCGCGGGCGAATTGGGCTGCTCGAGAGACGACTCCTTGAGGTAGACGCGCTGGATCTGAAAAATCGGGGTGTTCTCTTCTGACATGGACTGGCTTTCAGGTTGGAAAATGGTCGGCAATCGGCACCGCAGGTCGCCCCGCCTCGACCCGCGGGCGGGCGGTCGCGGGAATTATCTCAGGTGCGGTGAACCGGCCCGGTCAGCCTGCGCCGAGCAACGGCATCAGCGCGCCACGGCTGTCGAGTTCCATCAGGTCGTCGCAGCCACCCACGTGGGTTTGACCGATAAATATCTGTGGCACCGTGCGCCGGCCCGTGATTTCCATCATCTTCATGCGTTGTGCGCCATCGAGGTCGACCCGCACCTCTTCTATGTCCTGCACTCCCCGCGAGTTCAGTATCTGTTTGGCGCGGATGCAATAGGGGCATACGGCGGTGGTGTACATCTTCACGACTTGCATGGCAGGTGTTTTCGGTTGTTATGGGATGGATTCGCGCCGCGCCGCAGACACGGCGAAGATCAGGCTTTCTCGATCGGAAGGTTCGCCGTCTTCCATGCGCCAAGGCCGCCGCCGAGTGACTGCGCTTGCGCATAACCGAGCTTCTTGGCGATCGCCAGCGCGCGACCGGAGCGTGCGCCGGTCTGGCAAACCAGGATCAGCGGCAGGCCCTTGTTTTTCACCACGCCCGGCAGTTTTTCCTCCAACTGGCCCAGGGGAACATTCTTCGCGCCGCCCACGTGGCCGGCCGCGAACTCGGCGGCTTCACAGACGTCGACGACCACCGCCTTCTCGCGGTTGATGAGTTGCACGGCACCGGTCGGCGTGAGACCGGCCTGCGTGGCACCCTGCAAGACCGGCCATAACAACATCGCGCCCGACGACGCTGCGACCAGCAACAACATCCAGTTATCGACAATAAATTTCACTTGGTTCCTTGGTTCAGATCTCTTGCGGCGCCACAGCGCGAGTCCGGCATTTTAGAATGCTGCCTGCACTGGCGCTGCGCCGCGCTGATTTGGCCCCTCCGATCCGGGCCGCCTCGCGCCGATGTGCGATCGCTGGTGCCAAACCGACCCACGTTTTGAATGATGGAAACCATGCACAAACTCGTCCTGATCCGCCACGGCGAATCGACCTGGAACCTGGACAACCGCTTCACCGGCTGGACCGACGTCGACCTGACCGGTACCGGAATCGAGCAGGCAAAGAATTCCGGCCGCTTGCTGCGCGAGGGCGCCTACGAGTTCGACCTGGCCTATACCAGCGTGCTCAAGCGGGCCACCCGCACGCTCTGGCATTGCCTGGACGAGATGGACCGCACCTGGCTGCCGGTGGTGCACAGCTGGCGCCTCAACGAGCGCCACTACGGTGCGCTGCAGGGGTTGAACAAGGCGGAAGTGGCCAGGCAGTATGGCGACGAACAGGTGCTGATCTGGCGCCGGAGTTATGACACGCCGCCGCCGCCGCTTGATCCGGCCGACCCGCGCAGCGAACGGGGCGATATCCGGTATGCGCATCTGAAACCCGGCGAGGTGCCGCGCACGGAGTGCCTCAAGGACACGGTCGCACGTGTGTTGCCGTTCTGGAATGAATCGATGGCCCCGGCAATACAGGCCGGCAACCGGGTCCTGGTTGCCGCACATGGCAACTCCATCCGGGCCCTGGTCAAGTACCTGGACGGTATTTCGGACGACGAGATCGTGGGGCTGAATATCCCCAACGGAATTCCGTTGGTGTACGAACTGGACGCCGGCCTCAAGCCGGTTCGCCATTACTACCTGGGTGATCCGGCCGCCGCCGCCGCTGCCGCGGCAACGGTGGCTGCTCAAGGTAAAGCAGGTAAAGCCTGAGTAAATTGGGTCAATTTACGCCAATTGAACCAATACTGCGGGAACCGCACAGCGCGCCGCAGCTCCAAGGTGTATATTGAATGAGCAGAGGAAAAATTATGGGCCAGAAATTTAAGATCGCCGGCTGGATTTCGCTGGGAATTGTTGCCGGTGCCTTGACCACCGTTTCATTGCAGACGGTGGCGCGCGGTACCTTGGCCCCGTTGCCACTGGAAGAACTGCAACAACTCGCAGCCGTTTTCAGCATGGTCAAGAGCGACTACGTGGAGCCCGTGGACGAGAAGAAACTCATCACCGACGCCATATCCGGCATGGTGGCGAGTCTGGACCCCCACTCGCAGTATTTCGACAAGAAGTCGTTCAAGGAATTTCGCGAAGGCACCACCGGCCGTTTCGTCGGCGTGGGCATAGAAATCACCCAGGAAGACGGGCTGGTCAAGGTGGTGTCCCCGATCGAGGGTTCGCCAGCATTTCGGGCCGGACTCAAGACCAACGACCTGATTACCAGGATCGACGATACGGCCGTCAAGGGCCTGTCGCTGAATGAAGCGGTCAAGCGCATGCGCGGCGAGCCCAATACCAAGGTCAACCTGACGATCTTCCGCAAGGACGAAAACCGCAGCTTCCCGGTCACCATCACGCGCGAAGAGATCCGCACCCAGTCGGTGCGCGGAAAGGTGGTCGAACCCGGTTATGCCTGGATTCGGCTGAGCCAGTTCCAGGAGCGCACAGTCGACGATTTCGCGCGCAAGGTGGAGGAGATCTACAAACAGGAACCCAACCTCAAGGGCCTGGTGCTCGATCTTCGCAACGACCCGGGCGGCCTGCTCGACGCCGCGGTCGCGGTATCGGCGGCGTTCCTGCCCGAAAACGTGAGCGTGGTATCGACCAATGGCCAGTTGGCTGAAAGCAAGTTCACCTACAAGGCCTCAGCCGAGTTTTACCAGCGCCGCGGAAGTGGCGACCCGCTCAAGCGACTGCCCGCTGCGCTAAAGAACGTGCCGCTGGTGGTCCTGGTGAACGAGGGATCTGCCTCGGCGAGTGAAATCGTCGCCGGCGCGCTGCAGGATTACAAGCGCGCCACCATCATGGGGAACCAGACCTTCGGCAAGGGTTCGGTGCAGACGGTTCGCCCGTTGGGTCCCGACACCGGGCTCAAGATCACCACGGCGCGTTACTACACCCCCAGTGGGCGTTCGATCCAGGCCAAAGGCATCGTCCCCGACGTGATGGTGGACGAAACCGAAGAAGGCAACCTGTTCTCGGCACTGCGCACGCGCGAAGCCGACCTGGAGAAACATCTCAACAGCGGCCAGGGCGAAGAGAAGAAGGATCCCGCCCGCGAGAAGGCCAGGGAAGACGCACGCAAGAAGCTTGAAGAGGAATCCAAGAAGCCGGTGGTCGACCGCAAGATGCCTGAATTCGGATCGGACAAGGATTTCCCGTTGGTCCAGGCGATCAACAAACTCAAGGGTCGGCCGGTCATGGTGAGCAAGACCCTGGCCGAGCGCAAAGAAGAGCCGAAGGAAAACTAGCATCCGGTGGCTTGCAGGCGGCGCCATGACGGACGACCAGCTGCTGCGGTATTCGCGCCACATCCTGCTCGATGAAATCGGAATAGACGGGCAAGAGCACATCACCAGCGCCCATGCACTTGTGATCGGCGCTGGCGGCCTCGGGTCACCGGTCGCGCTGTACCTTGGCTCGGCCGGTGTCGGCCATATCACGCTGGTGGACGACGACACGGTCGACCTCACGAACCTGCAGCGCCAGATTGCCCACACGGTCGAGCGTGTTGGCCAGCCGAAGGTCGGGTCGGCGCGCTCGGCGATTGCCGCGATCAACCCCGAAGTGCGCGTCACCGCGCTGCAACAACGTGCGAATGCCGCGCTGCTGGACCAACTGGTACCGCAAAGCGACGTCGTGCTCGACTGCTGCGACAACTTCGCCACGCGCCACGCCGTCAACGCGGCATGTGTGCGTCACGGCAAGCCGCTGGTGTCGGGCGCTGCGATCCGGTTCGACGGCCAGATCAGCGTCTACGACACGCGCGACGGAATATCAGCCTGTTACGCCTGTGTTTTCCCGCCCGACACCATATTCGAAGAAACACGGTGCGCCACCATGGGCGTGTTCGCGCCGTTGGTGGGCATCATTGGCACGATGCAGGCCGCCGAAGCACTCAAGCTGCTGGCCGGGGTCGGCCGATCGCTCGCCGGGCGCTTGCTGATGCTGGACGGGCGGTCGATGGAATGGGCCGATGTCAGGGTGCCGCGAAACCCCGCCTGCGCGGTCTGCGGCGGCCATTGACAGGCCACGACGGACGGCGTTGAGGGAAGCGCTGCCACGCCCGATCGTTGCGCCCCGAGTGGTTCGGGCAAGGGACCGCGCAACGCATCACCCCGGAAAAATGCCGCTGAGCGACTGCTGCCTGGCACCCTGCGGCGAGACTGCGCTGGCAGACCACAAATAACACGCCAGATGCACGGCAAACCGGGGGCGTTTCGGGGCATTGCGCCCAAACCTTCCTGTTAAACTTTGCCGGCCAACCCCACCAAAGAACCAGTGACTTCATCGATTGCGTCGTCCGTCGTGGACATCAGCGATTTGCGACTCGGCGACGCGCGGGCATTGTTGGAACACGGTGCGACCGGGGTGTTGCCAGACCTCGAGACATCACCCACCGCGTACGTGCAGGGCGTGATCGATGGTCTGTGTGAGCTCTCGCTCAAGGATCCGTTGACCGGCGTGGCCAACCGGCGCCATTTTCGGTCGGTGCTGGACCGCGAAATCGATATCGTCGCCCGCTCGGGGGAACCGGCGCTGCTGTTGATGGTCGATATCGACCACTTCAAGAAGATCAACGATACCCACGGCCACTTTGCCGGCGACCTCGTCTTGCAGGCGGTCGCCAAGTGCCTGGCCGGTTGTATCCGGCCGATGGATACCGTGGCGCGTTACGGTGGCGAGGAATTTGCCGTGGTGTTGCCGAACTGCCTGGTATCCGTGGGACGGGCGGTGGCCGAACGGATTCGGCAGACGATCGCGTCCCTGGAGATTGCCGTGAGCCCGACCGCGACCGTCCGCGCAACCATCAGCATTGGTGGTGCGTATGCCCCGGAATGGGTGCGGTCGACGGCTGCGTTGTGGATCGAGCGCGCCGACAGCCTGTTGTACCGCGCCAAATCGGAAGGCCGAAACCGCGTGTGTCTCGACCACCAGCAGGTAATTGCCGTCAGTGCTGAGGAGAAGAATCTTTTGTTTGGTCATTTGTCCATCGGTGAACCGGCTTGGCTTGAACGTGTTTCTGTGGAGTCCCCCGGTGGCGCCGCAGGTGGGGTGAATTGATGAGTGCAGTGCAAGACGTCGCACCCAATGGGCCGGCGCCACCATCGGTGCCTCTCAGGCCGCTGGGCAAAGTGCTGGCCGTGACGAGCGGGAAAGGCGGTGTGGGCAAGACTTTTGTCTCGGCCAATCTGGCCGCCGCACTGGCCAAGCGGGGGCAACGCGTGCTGGTGCTGGATGCCGACCTCGGACTCGCCAATCTGGACGTGGTACTGAACCTGTATCCCAAGATCACGTTGCACGACGTGTTCACCGACAAGACCAAGATCGAAGAAGCCATCATACGGGCGCCCGGCGGATTCTCGGTGCTGCTGGCAGGCTCTGGCATGGTCGAATATTCGCGCCTGACACCCGAAGTCCGGGATGACTTCCTGCGCATCATCAGCGGCTTGATACCGCATTACGACGTTGTCTTGCTGGACACCGGCGCCGGCATCTCGGATGTGGTTTTGTTCGCCGTGTCGCTCGCCTCGGTTGTGCTGGTGGTCGCGACGCCGGAGCCGACCTCGCTGACGGATGCCTACGCCACGATCAAGGTACTGGCCGGGCAGCAAAAGCGCGCCAACATCCACATGGTCATCAACCAGACGGCGCGCCTGGGCGACGGCCGCGCCATCACCAGCCAGCTGCAGCAGGTGCTGGACCGTTTCGTCGTGTCCGAGCCAGGGCGCGGAGTCCGGCTGGTGCATTTGGGCGACATTCCTGCCGATCCGTCGGTGCGCCAGGCGGTCATGCGGCGCCAGTTGATGATGCAGACGATGCCTGGTTGTCCGGCCGCGCTGGCAGTGACCCAGCTCGCCGCCAAACTCGAAGAAACCATCATTCCGAAGGCGGTCTGAGCCGGTTCAGCGCCGCGCAGTGTGGACTGCGCTCACGATCCAGCCTTCCAGCGGATCGAGTGTTTCGGGCAGGCCGAACCATGGCCCGCCCCGGCCCGCGCCCCAAGCCGCCTGCAGCAGGCAGAGCACGGCGTCCAGACTGTCGCCGCTGCCGTCGTTGACCAGGGTCGCGCGCTGGGCCTGGCCCAGCCACAACCGCAGTCCCAAGCGGGTGTGACCGGCTTGCAGGGCACCAAGCAACTGCTCGCGATGCAACTGGCGCTGAGGCGTTTGCTTGCGCCTGTCGTCGCTCTTGTAGCTCCGAGCGCCCAGCACCTCGCGCGCCAGCAGGCCAGGATAACCCTCCAGGGCCACGCGACGAGCCACCCCGTGCGCATCCACATCCTCTGGCGCGCCGGCACACACGCCGGGCAATGCGACACCGGCCGCGATCAGCAGCGGGACACCCGCATGCAACATGTACGCGACGGGCGGATTGACCCATTTCATCGATGGACTCGAACCCGCCGGAACATCGGTGGCGCGGTGCGCGAATTTGCTGCCCACCGGCCGGCCATTGCAGAAGTCCGCGAACTGCTCGCGTATCTGCGCGCGCGTCAGACCCGCATAGTGGCGCATGCACGCCGGCCAGGTCGTCGGCCAGCCGAGATGCAGAACCAGTTCACGTGGCAGACCAAAGGGGAAATCAAAAGCGCCGACCCAGTCGCCCGGCAGTGCAAGCCAGCTACCGAAGGCTTCGAGCGACGCCAGACGCTGCAGCGTCTCGAGCCGCACGGACCCGTTCTCAAGGGTTCCGGTGGCAACCACGATCGGCTTGCGCGCGCTCGGCCGGCTGCTGAAGTCGCAACCGATCAACCGGGCCATTGCCGTGAATTCAGACTGCCAGTCGCCACACCGCGATCAGCGCGTCCGGGACATGCGCATGGGTGGACCCGAGCGCGCTTAGGCACGGCCCATGATGGAGGCGGTCGCCATCAGTTCTTCCAGCAAGGCCAGCGAGACCTTGCCGGAGACCGAGTAGGGATCGAGTTCAGGCTTCTCCGCGTATTTGAGCAGTATCGAAGCGTTGATCCTGGACATGTTCACCTGTCCCATGGTCCAGCCGCCGAAGCGGCGCTCGGAGATCTCTTCGTAGTGAAGCAGTACCACATCGCGGTGCCGCGCATCCCTCTGGATATGACCGTACAGGTCGCTTACGGCCATGCGGCCACCTTCGATCGCCTGCAGGAATATGCCCCCGCCGTAACACAGGATTCCGGTGATGCCGCAGACCGGATTCGACTGCCGGGACTGCGACAGGATCGCGTCGATGGCGTCCGTGGTGGTGTCGACGGCGCGGCTCGCATACAGAAGGCGTACCAGCATGGTCTCAACCCTTCCCTGGGATCAGTGAAAGAAATTCCCGGCGCAGGGAAGAATCCTTGAGGAATACACCCCGCATCACCGAGTTGATCATCTTGCTGTCCATGTCCTTGACGCCACGCCACGCCATGCAGTAGTGGCTGGCTTCCATGACGATCGCAAGGCCATCGGGTTGGGTCTTGAGTTGAATCAGGTCGGCCAACTGCACCACCGCCTCTTCCTGGATTTGCGGACGGCCCATGATCCATTCAGCCAGCCGTGCGTACTTCGACAAGCCGATCACGTTGGTGTGTTCATTGGGCATCACGCCGATCCATATCTTGCCGATCACCGGACAGAAGTGGTGGCTGCAGGCACTGCGCACCGTGATCGGGCCAACGATCATCAGTTCGTTCAGGTGCTCGGCATTGGGGAACTCCGTGATCTGCGGTGACTTCACGTACCGCCCCCTGAATACCTCGTTGACATACATCTTGGCCACCCGGCGGGCCGTGTCGTCGGTATTGTGGTCGTGCTCGGTATCGATCACGAGGCTGCTCAGGACCCCTTTCATCTTGCCTTCGACCTCGTCGAGCAACAGTTCGAGATCGCCGGGCTCGATGAAATCGGAGATGTTGTCGTTGGCATTGAACCGCTTGCGCGCCGCCTGTATCCGCTCGCGGATTTTGACCGAGACTGGCGTGCCCTCGTCGGCATCGGTTGGTCGCATCATGGTGGAGGGTTGCATTAACATCGCGACATCGTAGCAGCGTTTGGCCGCCAGGGTCTTTGGTCTGCGGGCTCCGCACGGGCGCCGAAGCAAGCTATCGGATCAATAGCGCCGCCCGATCAGGAACAGCCCCACCCGCATCATCGCAAAGGCGACCAACTCCAGCACGCGCTGGCGCCGCGGACGAATCGCGAACTCCGCCGCCGCCACCTGTTTGCCTCCTTGCGCCATGGCGCGCTCGAGTCGCTCGCGCAGGGTCTGGGCGAATCTCGGGTCGTCCACGACGATGTTGGCTTCGCGCGCCAGCAACAGGCTCAGCGGATCGAGGTTCGAAGACCCGACGGTCGCCCAATGAGAATCGATCACCGCGACCTTGGCGTGCAGGAAGCTTTCCGCGTATTCATGTATTTCCACGCCGGCGTCCATCAGCGCGCTGTAGACCGGCCGCGACGCGTGGTACTGCAGGAAATACTCGTAACGCCCCTGGAGGAACAAGCGCACGCGCACACCGCGGCGCGCGGCGTGTATGAGGGCCCGACGCAATCGCGCACCGGGCAGGAAATAGGCGTTCGCGATCACCACTTCGGTGCGTGCGTCACCGATGGCCTTGAGATAGGCGCGCTCGATGCGCGTGCGGTTGCGCAGGTTGTCGCGCAATACCAGTTCTGCCCGGGCGCCATGCGCGCTCGAATGGCTGTCCGCGGCCGGATACTTGCTCGGAGAATCGCCATCGGCGCGCAGATGCCCGGCAACGGCACGCCGCATGGTTTCCTGCAACTCCCGCCACGCCGCGGGAAACTCCCGGCTGCGCACTTCCGCGCTGAGCTTGAGCCGCCACCAGAAACGGACCATGGCCTCGTGCACGTCCTGCACCAATGGGCCGGTCACGCGCACCGCGAAATCGAGCCGTGGCGCTTTCAACGGCCCATGGTTGGGATCAAAGAAATCGTCCATGACATTGATGCCGCCACAATAGGCAACCTCGCCGTCGACCACGCACAACTTGCGGTGCAGCCGTCGCCACCGGCTCGGGATGAACATCCCGAGCCGCCCCAAGGGGGAAAAAATATGCCACTGGACGCCGCTGCGGTCGAACCGCCCGATCCATTCGGGCGGCAGGGTCGGCGTTCCCACACCGTCCATCGTGAGATAGACCCGCACTCCGCGTGTGGCGGCGCGCTCCAGCGCCGCGGCGATGTGGTTGCCCGAGTCGTCGAGATGGAAGATGTAGGTCTCCATCCTGACCTCGTGTTGGCTTGCGTCGAGCGACTGGACCAGCGACGCAAAATATTCCTGGCCGCCTTGCAGCAGTTGGACCTGATGGGCTTCCCTGAGCCGTGCCATGGCGGGTTTGTGCGCGCTCAACCCGGCAAGGCAAACTCGGCTATCAAAGGCAAATGGTCCGACATGCGCCACCAGATCCGCCCGCGCGGCACCTCAATGCCGATCGGTCGAAGACCGCGCGCATACACATGGTCCAGCTGAACCAGCGGCAGGCGGGCCGGAAAGGTCGGCTGGCGCGCGCCGACGAAGGAGTGCAGGCCCACCGTGGACAGCTCGCGCTGCGCCAGCGTGCCCCAATCGTTGAAGTCACCGGCGACCAACAGCGCAGCGTGCTCGGGAACCTCGCGCGCAATGAAGCGCTGCAGTTGCGCCAGCTGGCGCGCGCGGCTGGCGCGAATAAGGCCCAGATGCACCACAACCACATGGACCGCCTGTCCATGGACCATCAACTCCGAATGCAGCAGCCCGCGCTGCTCGAAGCGATGGTCCGACATGTCCTCGTGCTGGTGGTCGAGTACCGGCCAGCGGGTCAACATCGCGTTTCCGTGTTCGCCATGGCGCGTGACCGCATTGGTGCGGTAGATCGCCTCGTATCCGTCCGGCGCCAGGAATTCCGCCTGCGGCAGATCCGGCCAGTGAGAGAAATAACGCGCCTCCCCGCGATGCACCTTGCGCACCTCCTGCAGACAGATGATGTCGGCATCGAGTTGCTCCACGGCGTGGCCGAGATTGTGGATTTCGAGCCTTCGCCGCGGACCCAGGCCCTGCACGCCTTTATGGATGTTGTAGGTCGCAACCCGAAGCACATTCACGGTGGCTCCCCCGGGCACATCATCCGCGGCAACATCAGGATGGCTTCCGCATTCGAAGGGGAAAAACAGGCCGCTGCGGCATCGCGCCACGGCAGCCAACGGTACGCCGTGTGTTCGGCCGGGTTGAGCCGCACGGGGATGTCCCCCGGCACCACCAACCCAAACAGGTGTTCGGTGTTGCGGGTCACGCCGGCATCATAACGGTGGCGCCAGCGTGGATAGATGTCGTACACGTTTTCGAGCCGCCAATCGAGCAGGCCGTCACCGAGCGTGGTGCCGGGGCCGCAGTCGATGCCGGTTTCCTCCAGTATTTCGCGCGCTGCCGTCTGGCCAAAACCATCTTCCGCGTGCTCCTTGCTGCCGGTCACCGATTGCCAGAAGTCCGGCGCGTCGGCCCGTTTGATGAGCAGGACTTCCAGCGCCCGCGTGTGGATCACCACCAGTACGGACTGCGGAATTTTGAAAGCTCTGGGCATGGGAGTGGGGGCAAGGCCGGTCTTGGGACATTTTGCGCCACGGGCCGCGCCGCCCGACGCCCCGCCGCAGGGCATGGTTGCCGGCGGCGCATGGCCGGTTGGCGCAGCTCAGGCGGCAGCCACCGTCCGCAGGCGGATATGCAGTTCGCGCAGTTGCTTTTCGTCAACCGGCGAAGGCGCCTGGGTCAACAGGCACTGGGCGCGCTGGGTCTTGGGGAAAGCGATCACGTCGCGGATCGACTCGGCCCCGGTCATCAGTGTGACGATGCGGTCCAGCCCGAATGCCAGGCCCCCGTGCGGTGGCGCGCCATACTGCAGTGCATCGAGCAGGAACCCGAACTTGAGCTGGGCTTCTTCCGGCGTGATCTTGAGCGCGTCGAAGACTTTCTGCTGCACGTCGGCGCGGTGGATACGCACCGACCCGCCGCCCATCTCCCAGCCATTGAGCACCATGTCGTAGCCCTTGGAGATGCATTTTTCGGGCGCGGAAACCATCCAGTCTTCGTGGCCGTCCTTCGGCGCGGTGAATGGGTGGTGGGTGGCGGTGTAGCGTTGCGCCTCCTCGTCGAACTCGAACATCGGAAAATCAACCACCCACATCGGCCGCCAACCGGCCGTGAACAGCCCGTTGCCGCGGCCGAACTCACTGTGCCCGATCTTGACCCGCAGCGCACCGATCGCGTCGTTGACAACCTTCGCCTTGTCGGCCCCGAAGAAGATCAGGTCGCCGTCCTGGGCACCGGTGCGCAACAGCACCTCGGAGATGGCCCGGTCGTGCAGGTTCTTGACAATCGGGCTTTGCAGGCCCGGCCAGCGCGAAGCGGCAGAACCGGCGCCAGCCGCGGCCTGGTTGACCTTGATGTAGGCGAGGCCCTTGGCGCCGTAGATCTTGACGAACTCGGTGTAGGCATCAATGTCGCCGCGACTCAGGCCGCCCGACTCCCTGGCTCCACCCGGCACGCGCAATGCCACGACGCGGCCGCCTTTGGACTTGGCCGCACCCGAAAAGACCTTGAAATCCACATCGGCCATGACGTCTGTCACCTCGGCGAACTCCAGATTCACGCGCAGGTCCGGCTTGTCGGAGCCGTAGCGATGCATCGCCTCGGAATAGGCCATCACGGGGAACTCGCCCAGATCGACGTTCATCGTGTTGCGGAACACGGTCGTGATCATGGCCTGCGTCAGGCTGCGAATCTCCTGCTCGTCCAGAAACGAGGTTTCGATGTCGATCTGCGTGAACTCAGGCTGCCGGTCGGCGCGCAGGTCTTCGTCGCGAAAACACTTCGTGATCTGGTAGTAGCGGTCGTAGCCCGCCACCATCAGCAGTTGCTTGAACAGCTGCGGCGACTGCGGCAGCGCGAAGAAGTGGCCATCATGGACGCGACTTGGAACCAGATAGTCGCGCGCACCTTCCGGTGTCGACTTGGTCAGCATCGGCGTTTCTATGTCGATGAACCCGTTGGCATCCAGGAATTTGCGCACCTCCATCGACACCCGGTAACGCAGCATCAGGTTGTTCTGCATGTAGGGCCGGCGCAAATCGAGCACGCGGTGGGTGAGCCGCGTGGTCTCGCTGAGGTTGTCGTCGTCGAGCTGAAACGGAGGAGTCACCGACGGGTTCAGCACCGTCAGTTCATGGCACAGGACTTCGATCTTGCCGCTGCGCAGGTTGTCGTTCACAGTACCTGCGGGTCGAGCCCGCACGATGCCCCGAACCTGGATGCAAAACTCGTTGCGCAGGCCTTCGGCCCGCGCGAACATCTCGGCGCGGTCAGGATCGCAAACCACCTGCACGTAGCCCTCGCGGTCGCGCAGGTCAACGAAGATCACGCCCCCATGGTCACGCCGGCGATTGACCCATCCGCACAGGGAAACGCTTTGGCCCGACAGGGCTTCGGTGACAAGACCGCAATAGTGGGAACGCATGGCCATGAAGAGCTTTCATAGTGCCCTGACGCCGCCAGAGCACGGGTAACGGTGGTTTATGGGTGGCGAGGGCGGCGCACGGCCGGCCCTGGCGGCACGGCGCCCATCGAGATCACATAGGTGAGCGCCTCGTCGACGCTCATCTCCAGTTCGATCACCTCGGCGCGGGGCAGCATCAGGAAGAATCCGCTGGTGGGATTCGGGGTGGTCGGTACATAGACGCTGACGAAATCCGGTCCCAGGTGTTGCGCCACTTCGGACCCCGGTACACCGGTCTGAAAGGCCACGGTCCATGAACCGGCACGCGGGTACTGGATCAGCATGGCCTTGCGAAAGGCATTCCCGTCGCTCGAGAACAGCGTGTTGGATACCTTCTTGACGCTGGTATAGATCGACTTGAATATTGGAATGTTGGCGAACAGCCGATCCCACTGCCTGATCCACCATCGGCCCGCCACATTGGATACCAGCGCCCCGGTCAGCAGCAGCGTCACGAATACAAGGATCACACCGAGTCCGTGGATCGACCGCAACCGGTCGATGACCGGGCTTTCGCCACCTGGCAACAGCGCCTCCAGACCGGACAGGACGCCGCCGAAGATGCCGTCGAGTATGCCGACCAACCACAACATCACCCACACGGTGATGGCCAACGGCAACCAGACCAGCAGACCCGTAATGAGGTATTTTCTTAGCGGCATGGCGATTGGCCGACGCGGCGAGCTCAAGCGCCGGAGCCAGCCGCTGGTGTCGCGTCGGGCTTCTTGACCACAGCAGTGTCGGCCGGCTTGGATTCAGTCCGCCCGTCGCCCTTGGGTTCGGCCTTGGGTTCGGCCTTGGCGTCGGCGCCGGATGTATCGCTGCCGGCAACCTTTTCCTCGCCGGACGCGGGCGGGCTGGTATTGCCGCCCTTGAAGTCCGTCGCGTACCAGCCGGAGCCCTTGAGCTGAAAGCCGGCCGCCGTAAGCTGCTTCCTGAAGGATGAAACGCCACACGACGGGCATTCGGTCAACGGCGCGTCGGAGAGTTTCTGCAACACGTCCTTGGCAAACCCGCAGGAATCACATTTGTAGGCGTAGATCGGCATGGTGTTGGCGCTCGGGTTTTGCTGGCTGCAAAACCTTTGAGTATAACTTGGGCGACACGCCGTGCCAGGCCGTGAGCGGCGCCGGCCGCCAGCCGGAGGCGCGCCTAGAACACCCGGACGCGGACAATGAGCTGCATCAGCAACAGGCCCAGCGCGAAACCCACGCCGCCGTAGATCAGGCCCTGCAACAGCCGGTTGGTTCGCTTCTGCTCGGCCAGGAATTCACGCAGTTCACGCTGCAACCCATCCGGCTGCTGCTTCAGAAAGTCATGCAGCAGGCGCGGCAATTCAGGGATCAGCTTGGCATACCGCGGAGCTTCTTCCTTGAGCTGGTCCAGCAGCTTCTGGGGACCCAGTTGTTCCAGCATCCATTTTTCGAGGAACGGTTTGGCGCTGTTCCAGAGGTCGAGGTCCGGGTCCAGGTCGCGACCCAGGCCCTCGATATTGAGCAGCGTCTTTTGCAACAACACGAGTTGCGGCTGGATCTCGACGTGGAACCGGCGCGAGGTCTGAAACAGCCGCATCAGCACCATGCCAAGCGAGATCTCCTTGAGCGGACGGTCGAAATACGGCTCGCACACGGTGCGCACGGCCCCTTCGAGTTCATCCACACGGGTGCCCGGCGGCACCCACCCCGACTCGATGTGCAGCTCGGCCACCCGCTTGTAGTCGCGGCGAAAAAACGCGGTGAAGTTCTGCGCCAGATACTCCTTGTCGGATGCGGTCAGCGTGCCGACGATGCCGAAATCGAGCGAGATGTAGCGTCCGAACGTGGCCGGATCGACGCTGACCTGGATATTGCCCGGGTGCATGTCGGCATGGAAAAAACCGTCCCGGAACACCTGCGTGAAGAACAGCGTCACACCGTCGCGCGCGAGTTTCGGAATGTCCACCCCGGCAGCACGCAGGCGCGCAACCTGGCTGATCGGAATACCACGCATACGCTCCATCACGATCACATCGGGGCTGCAGTAATCCCAGTACATCTCGGGGATCAGCACCAGATCCAGTCCGGCCATGTTGCGCCGCAACTGCGCGGCACACGCCGCCTCCCGTACCAGGTCCAGTTCGTCGTGCAGGTACTTGTCGAATTCGGCCACCACCTCGCGCGGCTTGAGCCGCTTCCCGTCGGCCGATATGCCTTCGATCCATCCGGCCATCATGCGCATGAGGCTCAGGTCCTTCTCGATCGCCGGCAACATGCCCGGACGCAGCACCTTCACCGCCACATCCCGCTCCTTGCCGCTGCGGTCCTTGAGCACCGCGAAATGCACCTGCGCGATCGAGGCGCTGGCAACCGGCTCGCGTTCGAACGACGCGAATATCTCCTGCAGCGGCTTGCGGAAGGCACGCTCGATGCTGGCAACCGCGATATCCGATCCAAATGGCGGAACCCGGTCCTGCAGGCGCGCGAGTTCGTCCGATACATCCGGCGGCAGCAGGTCGCGCCGTGTCGACAGCACTTGCCCAAATTTGACAAATATCGGTCCGAGGCGCTCGAGCGCCTCGCGCAGGCGCTGGCCGCGCGGCGCGTCGAGCTTGCGGCCGACTGACACCACCCTGGCCAGCACCCGCAGCCATGGCTTCTGGAAACTGGTCAGAAGCAGTTCATCGAGACCATATCTCAGCACCACCCAGAAAATGAATGCCCCGCGATAAAGGCGCGTCATGCTGGTGTGCCGCCTGCACCCGGCGCAGCGGCGTTGTTGGTGGCGAACTGTCGCACCGCCTGCGCGACGCGACGTGCCGCCTGCCCGAGCGTGTGCGCGGGTACGTCGCCGATCGCGCGCGACAGATCTTCTTCGATATCCCAGCGGACGTTGTCGGCCAGCCAATTGACCTCGGCCGCCAACTGCACATCGCCCTCTATGCGCACAGCCGGCTTGTCACCGCGCAGCAACACCTGCGCAATGGAAAACGGTGAGTCGTCGGTCACCGCCAAGCTGAGATCGGGTACCGAGCCAACCGGCGCAAGGTCCAGCAGTCCGGCCGGTGTAGCAATCAGCCGCAACGAAAAAGTACGCCATTGCAACTGCACGATGCGGCCTTTTTGCCGGACCAGCCGGGTGGTCGCCTCCTGCTCCTGCATCAACACATGGTTGAGAAGCAGCACGATGCGCCGCTGCGCTTCGTCTATGACCCATGGCGGCGCCTGAAAATTGGCGGCCAGGGATTGCGCAAAACCCTGAAGCAAAAGAAACGGGGACTGTGTTGCCATAGTCCCCGATTATTCCCGCAATCGTGCCGCGCCAGACGCGGCAGGGTCGACCCGCAGTTACTGGAGCGCCTGCACGCCGGCCACCAGCCAGCCGCTGTTGCCGGCCTTTGGCTTGGTCATGTTCCAGACCTCCCTGAACGGGCTGGGGCCGGCCGACGGCTGTTCGCGGATCATCCC
Organism: Betaproteobacteria bacterium; assembly: GCA_031381865.1. Classification (GTDB taxonomy): domain Bacteria; phylum Pseudomonadota; class Gammaproteobacteria; order Burkholderiales; family Burkholderiaceae_C; genus CAISIP01. Next base: position 26,566 of record JANMYG010000023.1, read on the forward strand.
CGAAAACTCGACGCTGGCCATGTAGTCGGCGCCCGTATCCTCGATCCCGAGCAAGGTGGCGTCGATCATCACGACGTCGGTGTGGTTGACCGGCCCACCGGTGTGGGCCTCCCGATCGCCAAGCTGGGCCTTGATTTCACCCAGCATCTCGTCCGTCATCATGGCGCGCAATGCGGGAATGTCGGACTTGTCCCAGGCCGCCTGCAAGGTCACGAAGTTTGTCTTCGCCGCCTTGAGAAAGCCATCGGTATCGAAGCCCGCCGGGATACCCCAGGTCTGGGAACCGGCAAGGCCGGAGCCGATCATGGATCTGGACATCTGCGCGTTGCCCAGCGGTTCCAGCGCCATCGAACTGCTTCTCTCCCATGGCCGGGCCGACGCGTCGTTGCCCACGTTTTCCGGCCGATAAGGCTTGGGCTCCGAAACCGGCGCCCCGCCAGCGCCCTGGAATGCAAACGGCGCCGCGCCGGCCTGGGGCTGCGCCGCCTTGCGGTTGCGCATGAACCATCCAACAGCCACCATCACCAGCATCGCAAGCAAGGCGAACATCAGCACCTGGCCAAACGCCTCCCCCATACCGAGCGAACTCGCAAGCCAGGCAAGGCCCAAACCTGCGGCAAGCCCGCCCAGCATTGCGCCCCAAGGCCGCTTCGGCGCGGCGGCTCCGGCTGCCGCCGGATTGGCCGGCGTATTTGTGGCGCCCTGGGCCGGAGCGGCAGGCGTCTGTGGGGCAGCTTCGCGCTTGGTCACGCTGCCCGATTGCTTGCCGATCGACTTGCCTCCACCCAAACGCGCGGCGTCGGCGTTCAAACCCGTGAGGGCCAGCGCCGCCGCGATAACCAAAGTCCAAAGTTTCATAGTGTCTCCAATCAGATGCAGCAAATAGGGTCGAAGGGGTGAAGCGCAACCATCAGCACTTGATTCCAACATGCAACGCCACCAGACCGCCAGTCAGATTGTGGTAATCCACATGGCCAAAGCCACTTTTGACCATAAGGGCTTTCAATTCTTCCTGCCCCGGATGCATGCGGATCGACTCGGCAAGGTAGCGATAACTGGACTCGTCACTGGCAACCAATTGACCCAACTTCGGCAAGACCTTGAAAGAATACCAGTCGTAGGCCTTCTCCAACGGCTTGGCCACACGGGAGAACTCCAGCACCAGCAATTTGCCAGAGGGCTTGAGCACCCGGGCCATCTCCTGCAGGGCAACGTCCTTGTGAGTCATGTTGCGCAAACCAAATGCCACACTGACGATGTCGAATTGTCCATCCGCAAACGGCAGCCTTTCGGCGTCGCAGACCGCCGTCTGCACCATATGCCCCGCATCGAGCAACCGATCGCGCCCGGCGCGCAACATGGTTTGATTGATGTCAGTCAGGACCACCCGTCCGGTCCTTCCAGCCCGGCGCGCAAATGCCGCCGCGAGATCGCCCGTTCCGCCGGCGATGTCCAGCACCTGGAAACCCTCCCGAACGTTGGCAACCGCGACCGTGTAGGCCTTCCACACGCGGTGCAAGCCCAGAGACATGAGGTCGTTCATCAGGTCGTACTTGGGCGCGACCGAATCGAAGACGCTGCGCACGCGGCGCGCCTTCTCGGTCTCATCGACCGGCTCAAATCCGAAGTGGGTCGAGGTCATCCTGCAATGCTAGACCGGAATGCCTTGTCTGTGGCCACAAACACAGCCGCTACGCGCCAATCTGTCGCGATTTTGATGAAAGCCCCAGTCGGCGACTCACCAACAAGTGCCGTCAGCGCGCACGCCCGGCGGCCACGGAGTCAATCATTGGCACAGCCGCGGCCAGCCGCCAACGGCATGGCGGCGTCGCGGCCGACGCCAGCGGCCTGTAATCGGTTCGTGTATTGCGCCCACAGCGGTTCCTGCCGCAAGGCCAGGCACTGCAGGTAGCCCCGCGAAAAAGTCCAAGGGTTGTGTCCATCCGAAACGGCCGGCTGCATCGCGCAGTTTCCGACCGGCTCACGTGCCGACAAGTCGACGTCGCACTTGTCCGAGTGCCACACCTTCTGCCCGGGCCCGTGCCGCTGCACTTCGGCCGATGGCGAATACACCCGCATCAGCACAAAGGGGAAGCGCCGTGTCACGCCGTGCGAAAAAATGGTCGCCAGCGACTTCGACTGACCGTGAACCATGATTGCCTGCCGCGACCGACCTCCTGATGCCAGACCTGCCACATGTCTGCCATGTGTCTGCCACAGGTGATTGCCCCTCGGAATTTACACCAACACGCGCTCGATTCCGCCGGCGTTGGCCGCCGCCACGTACTGTTCAAGCCACTGCGGACCCAGAATCCGGTTCGCCATCTCCACGACGATGTAGTCCGCCTCCAGCAACCCGTTTTGCAGGTCGTCGCCATAACGGCTCAGACCCTGCAGGCAACTGGGACAGGAGGTCAGTATCTTGACGTTGGCGCCCGCCGCGATGGCACCGGTCTGGCGCAAGGCCGCCTCGTCATTGCGCAACTCCTCCTCCTTGCGAAACCGGATCTGGGTCGAAATGTCCGGCCGCGTCACGCCCAGCGTGCCGCTTTCGCCGCAACAGCGTTTGCTTTCCAGCACGGCTTCGGGGTTGGCACCGCCCACCAGTGCCCGGACCGTCTTCATCGGATCCTGCTGCTTCATCGGGCTGTGGCAGGGGTCGTGGTAAAGGTAGCCGCCGGGGCCGCCGGCATCGAGGCGGATATTCTTCTCAAGCAGGTATTCGTGGATATCGATGATCCGGCACCCGCCAAAGATGTCCTCGAACTTGTAGCCCTGCAACTGGTCGTAACAGGTGCCGCAACTCACGACCACAGTCTTGATGTCGAGGTAGTTGAGAGTGTTGGCAACGCGATGGAACAGGACGCGGTTGTCCGTGATGATCTTCTCGGCCCGGTCGAACTGGCCCGACCCGCGCTGCGGGTAACCACAACACAGGTAACCTGGGGGCAGCACGGTTTGCACTCCGGCATGCCACAACATGGCCTGGGTCGCCAGACCGACCTGGCTGAACAACCGCTCGGAGCCACAGCCCGGAAAATAGAACACCGCTTCGGTCTCCGACGTGGTGGCCCTGGGATCGCGGATGATCGGCACGTAGTCGCCGTCCTCGATATCGAGCAGCGCGCGGGCGGTCTTCTTGGGCAGGCCACCCGGCATCTTCTTGTTGATGAAGTGGATCACCTGGGCCTTGAGCGGCGGTTTTCCCACCGTGGCAGGAGGCCGCGCGGTCTGCTTCCTGGCAAAGGTACGCAGCACCTCGTTGGCCATGCGCTGCGCCCTGAATCCCACATCCACCATTGCCGAACGCATGAACTTGATGGTTTGCGGGCTGGTTGCGTTGAGGAAGAACATCGCCGCGGCATTTCCCGGTCGGAACGACTTCTTGCCCATCTTGCGCAGCAGGTTGCGCATGTTCATGGATACGTCGCCGAAATCGATATTCACGGGGCATGGCGACAGGCACTTGTGGCAGATCGTGCAGTGGTCCGCGACGTCCTCGAATTCCTCCCAGTGCTTGATGCTGATGCCGCGGCGCGTCTGTTCCTCGTACAGGAAGGCTTCCACCAGCAGCGAAGTGGCGAGGATCTTGTTGCGCGGGCTGTACAGCAGGTTGGCGCGCGGCACATGGGTGGCGCACACCGGTTTGCACTTGCCGCAGCGCAGGCAGTCCTTGACCGAGTCCGAAATGGCGCCAATGTCCGACTGCTGCATGATCAGCGACTCATGCCCCATGAGCCCGAAACTCGGGGTATAGGCGTTGCTCAGGTCGGCGTACATCAGGTCCGGCTCCAAGCCGCGTGTGGACTGGGCCAGCAGCTCTGAATCCCGAAGCAACTTGCCCTTGTTGAAGCGGCCCTGCGGATCGACGCGGCTCTTGTATTCGGTGAACGGGCGCAGTTCCTCGTCGGTCAGGAACTCGAGCTTCGTGATACCAATGCCATGTTCACCCGAAATCACGCCGTCGAGCGAGCGCGCCAGCGCCATGATGCGCTTGACCGCCGCATGGGCCGTCTGCAACATGTCGTAATCATCGCTGTTGACGGGAATATTGGTGTGCACATTGCCGTCTCCCGCGTGCATGTGCAATGCAATCCACACCCGGCCCTTGAGCACGCGCTTGTGGATCGCGACGCATTCGTTCAGGATCGGCTCGAACGCCGCACCAGCGAAGATGCCCTGCAGCGGGCGCAGCAACTGGGTCTTCCAGCTGGCGCGCAGGCTGTGGTCCTGCAACTGCTCGAACAGATTGTCCACGCCGTCGAGCCAGCCCTGCCACTGGGTCTGCACGGCGGCGATCAAACGCTGCGCCTGCACCACCCGGTCCTCCATCAGCTCGGCCGACGCGATCGCCAACGCGTCGTCCTGTTTGCCCAGCGGCAAATTGCCGATGCCAAAGAAGGCCTGCAACGCGGCACACAGCGCGAGTTTGTTGCGCAGGCTCAGCTCGATGTTCATGCGTTCGATGCCATCGGTGTATTCGGCCATGCGCGCCAGCGGGATGACCACGTCTTCGTTGATCTTGAACGCGTTGGTGTGCCTGGAGATCGCCGCGGTACGCTTGCGGTCGAGCCAGAACTTCTTGCGCGCTTCAGGACTGACGGCGACAAAGCCCTCACCACCGCGGTTGTTGGCCAGTCGCACCACTTCCGACGTCGCCCGTGCCACGGCATCTGCGTCGTTCCCGGCAATATCACCCACCAGAACCATCTTGGGCAGCGTCGAATTGCTGCCGGGCGCATTGGCGCGTTTGGATTTGGTGGCATACCCCACCGCCTTGAGGTAGCGGTTGTCGAGGTGCTCCAGTCCGGCCAACACGACACCGGAGCGCTTTTGCTCGGCGAACATGAAGTCGATGATGTCCACGATACCGGGCACTGCATCGCGCGCATTGCCAAAGAACTCGAGGCACACGGTGCGTGTGTGCGCCGGCATCTGGTGCACGACCCAGCGCGCGCTCGTGATCAGGCCGTCGCAGCCTTCCTTCTGGATTCCGGGCAACCCGCTGAGAAACTTGTCGGTCACGTCCTTGCCCAGGCCCGCCTTGCGAAATCGCGCGCCCGGAATGTCCATGCGCTCGGTCCGTTCGAGCGTCTTGCCGTCGGCCTTGAAGTAATTCAGTTCGAACGACGCCACCGCCACATCATGGATCTTGCCCATGTTGTGATTGATACGTGTCACCTCGAGCCAGGTCGCCTGCGGCGTGACCATGCGCCAGGAAGCCAGGTTGTCCAGCGCGGTGCCCCATAACACCGCCTTTTTCCCGCCCGCGTTCATGGCTATATTGCCGCCGATACACGAGGCCTCGGCCGAGGTCGGATCCACTGCGAACACGCAACCGGCGCGCTCCGCGGCGTCGGCGACACGCTGGGTCACTACGCCGGCTTCGGTCCAGATGGTCGCCACCGGCCGGTCCATTCCCGGCAGCGTGCGCATTTCCACCTCGGTCATGGCCTCGAGTTTCTCGGTGTTGATGACGGCGCTTTTCCAGGTCAGTGGGCAGGCGCCGCCGGTATATCCCGTGCCACCGCCGCGCGGGATGATCGTCAGACCCAGCTCGATACAACCCATGACCAGGGCCGCCATCTCGGCCTCGGTGTCCGGTGTCAGCACCACAAACGGGTATTCCACGCGCCAGTCGGTTGCGTCCGTGACATGTGAAACCCGGCTCAGGCCATCGAACTTGATATTGTCCCGGGCGGTCAGCCGGCCGAGCTGGCGCGAACTGCGGCGCCGAAGCTGCTGCACCTCCGCGAACCCGGCATCGAATGCCTGCACCGCGCGCCGCGCCGCCGCCAGCAACACGCCGACCATGCCGTCGCGCTCCGGGTCCTGCGCCGGCGTGCGTCTTTTTTCAATTTCCGCCAACCTGTGCCGCAGCGCATCGACCAGCAGGCGTCGGCGTTTCGGGTTGTCCAGCAGATCGTCCTGCAAATAGGGATTGCGCTGCACCACCCAGATGTCGCCAAGCACCTCGTACAACATGCGCGCGGAGCGGCCGGTACGCCTCTCGTCACGCAACCGCAACAGCGTTCCCCAGGCAGACTCGCCCAGCAACCGGATCACGATCTCCCGATCGGAAAACGAGGTGTAGTTGTAGGGAATCTCGCGGATACGCTCGTGCGACTCTGGCGCGAAGCCCTCGGCTGGGGAAAAATGCTCGGGTCGAGTCGGGGCGTTCATTGGTTACTGGGGCGACGACCGCCTTTGGTGGGTACCCGGCTGACTTGCGAAAGCGCCGAACTGGCTGATCGCGGCGACCGCTTGCGCCGACGCGCACGATATTACCGCAGTGCAGCATTTTCCGGCCGACGGTGGGGTCAACCTATGGAAATCCCTCTCTCGGCCAGGCGCGCATGCAGGGTTTAATCGCGTGGTCATATGACCCGGGTAAGCTGCCCCTTTATTCAAGGAGAAGAAATGAAACTGAAGTTTGCCGCCCTCGCGGTCCTGGCCACCGCATCGCTTTCGGCCCACGCGCAGACCGAAATCCAGTGGTGGCACGCGCAGACCGCCGTGAATGCACAAGTGATAGACGACTTGGCCAAGAATTTCAATGCCAGCCAGAAGGCCTACAAGGTCGTCACGACGTACAAGGGCAGCTACACCGAAACCTTCACCGCCACTGTGGCCGCCTTCCGTGCAGGCAATGCACCGCACATCGTTCAGGTTGTGGAAGTCGGCACTGCGACCATGATGGCCAGCACGGGTGTGTCCGTTCCAGTTGGAAAGATGATGAAGGACGCCGGGGAGAAATTCGATCCGAAATCCTACATTTCCGCCGTCGCCGGTTACTACACGGCGCCCAGCGGCGAAATGCTGAGTTTCCCGTTCAACAGTTCCACCACAGTCTTCTACTTCAACAAGGATGCCTTCAAGGCGGCCGGTATCGACACCACCAAGCCACCCGGCACCTGGCCCGAGGTGGCGCTGGCAGCGGCCAAACTCAAGGCCAGCGGCCACAAGTGCCCGATCACCATCGCCTGGCAGGGCTGGACGCAGCTCGAGAGTTTCTCCGCCTGGCACAACGTCGAGTTCGCGACCAAGGGCAATGGATTTCAGGGCATGGACGCCCGCATGAAAATCAACTCGCCGCTGCACGTGCGCCACATCGAAAACCTGGCCAACATGGCCAAGCAGGGCCTGTTTATCTACAAGGGCCGGGCGAATACCTCGGAGGCCAGCTTCATTTCCGGCGAATGCGCCATGACGACCACCTCCACCGGCTTCTATGGCAATGTGAAGGCCAACGCCAAGTTCGACTGGGGCCTGGCGCCGCTGCCCTACTATCCCGATGTGCCCGGCGCACCGCAGAATACCATCATTGGTGGCGCCAGCTTGTGGGTCATTGCAGGCAAGAAGGCTGACGATTACAAGGGGGTCGCGCAGTTCTTCAACTACCTGTCCCAGCCCGACGTCCAGGCGGCGACGCACCAGCGCACCGGTTACCTGCCAATCACCACGGCCGCGTTCCAGCTCACCGAAAAGTCCGGGTTCTACCAGAAGAACCCCGGGTCGGACGTCGGCGTGAACCAGATGATCCGCAAGACCACAGACAAGTCGCGCGGCATCCGTCTGGGCAACTACGTGCAGATCCGCGACATCGAGGACGAGGAACTCGAGCAGGTCTGGGCCGGCAAGAAGACCGCCAAGGAAGCACTGGACTCGATCGTGCAACGCGGCAACGAGTTGCTGGACCGGTTTGAAAAAGCCAACAAGCCGAAAAAGGGCTAGTGGAAAAGCGTGTAGTTTTCCGCTCGACCTGGCTGCCGTGGGTGCTCATAGCACCCCAGGCAGCGGTGATCGCGGTGTTTTTCTTCTGGCCCGCCGCGCAGGTATTGCTGCAGTCGGCCCAGCAGACCAATGCCTTTGGCACCTCGGTGGAATGGGTTGGGCTGGAGAACTTCGAGAATCTCTGGAACGACCCGACCTACCTGGCGTCGTTTTACACCACCGCCGTTTTCTCAACCCTGGTGGCGGTATTGGGCATAGGTATCTCGCTGTTGCTGGCGGTCTTCGCGGACCGAATCGTCAAGGGTGCCCTGGCCTACCGGAGCCTGCTCATATTGCCGTATGCGGTTGCACCGGCGGTGGCCGGCGTGTTGTGGCTGTTCATGCTGGCGCCCAGCGTGGGTGTGGTGTCGTTTTGGCTGCGCACGCTGGGGGTCGACTGGAATCCCCTGCTTGACGGACATCAGGCCATGACGCTGGTCGTGATCGCAGCGGTCTGGAAACAGATCTCCTACAACTTCCTGTTTTTCCTGGCCGGGCTGCAGAGCATCCCGAAGTCGCTGATTGAAGCCGCGGCGATCGACGGTGCGCGGCCGTGGCGCCGCTTCTGGACCATCGTGTTCCCCTTGCTGTCACCGACCACTTTTTTTCTGCTGGTGATCAATATCGTCTACGCCTTCTTCGAGACCTTCGGCATCATCGACGCCGCCACGTCGGGCGGCCCCGGCAAGGACACCTCGATCCTGGTCTACAAGATCTACTACGACGGTTTCAGGGCGATGGACCTCGGAGCTTCGGCCGCGCAGTCGGTGGTGCTGATGGCGATCGTGATCATGCTGACCGTGGTGCAATTCAAGTTCGTCGAGAAGAAGGTCAACTACTGAGATGGTCGAACGCCGTCCACTGTTGACCGCCTTGTCGCACCTGGTGTTGATCCTGGGCGTGCTCGTGGTCGCCTTTCCGCTCTACCTGACTTTTGTCGCCTCCACGCATACGGCCGAGGAAATCGTGCGAGCACCGATGTCCCTTTGGCCTGGCTCGCAACTGGTAGAGAACTACAGCGCGGCCTGGAATGGCACACGTGGCGGTCAGGGGTCCAAGGCGCCGGTTGGGCAGATGATGGTGGTCAGCCTGGTGTCGGCGCTGACAATCGCCTTGGGCAAGATCTCCATCTCGCTGTTATCCGCCTTCGCCATCGTCTACTTCCGGTTTCCGTTCCGGATGTTCTTCTTCTGGGCCATTTTTATCACCCTGATGCTGCCGGTGGAAGTACGCATCCTGCCGACCTACAAGGTGGTGTCCGATCTGGGCATGCTCAACAGTTATGCCGGCTTGACGGTTCCGCTGATCGCGTCGGCTACCGCGACCTTTTTGTTTCGACAGTTCTTCCTCACGGTGCCCGACGAACTGGTGGAAGCAGCACGGGTGGACGGCGCCGGGCCAATGCGTTTCTTCAAGGATGTATTGGTGCCGCTTTCCAGCACATCGATAGCGGCACTGTTCGTGATCCAGTTCATCTATGGCTGGAACCAGTACCTTTGGCCGTTGCTTGTCACCACCAATGAGAACATGTATCCGGTGGTAATCGGCATCAAACGCATGATTTCGGGTGGTGACGCACAAACCGAGTGGAGCGTCGTGATGGCCACCGCCCTGTTGGCCATGATCCCACCGGCGCTGGTAGTGATGCTGATGCAGAAATGGTTCG
>JANMYG010000040.1:0-3827 GCA_031381865.1 Betaproteobacteria bacterium
CGCCAGCCGGTCGACATGGTGGTCCAGCGCGTAGCTGCCGGCCGCCGCGATCACGCCGGCCTGGCGCATGCCGCCGCCGGCCATCTTGCGGATGCGGTGCGCGCGGCCAATCAGCTCGCGGCTGGCGCACAAGACCGACCCCACCGGTGCGCCCAGGCCCTTGCTCAGGCAGACCGAGACACTGTCGAAACACTGCGCGATGCGCCGCGCCTCGGCGCGTATGTCGGCGCCGGTGGGCGCCGCCTGCGTGGTGGCCGCGTTGAACAGACGCGCGCCGTCGAGATGCCGCGCCAACCCCTTGTCCCTGGCCAGGGCCGTCGCCTGCTGCACATAGGCAAACGGCAGCAGCTTGCCGCCCAGCGTGTTCTCCAGCGCCAGCAGGCGCGTGCGCGCGAAATGCGCGTCGTCGGGCTTGATCGCGGCCTCGATGTCGGCCAGCGCCAGCGTGCCGTCGCGCTGGTGCTCGAGCGGCTGCGGCTGCACGCTGCCGAACACCGCCGCGCCACCGCCTTCCCAGCGGTAACAGTGCTGGAACTGGCCCACGATGTACTCGTCACCGCGCTGGCAATGGCTCAGGATCGCGCACAGGTTGCTCTGGGTACCGGTGGGCACGAACAACGCCGCCTCGAAGCCCAGCATGGCGGCCAGTTTTTCCTGCAAGGCGTTGACGCTCGGGTCGTCGGCAAACACGTCGTCGCCCAGCGGCGCGGCCAGCATCGCGTCGCGCATCGCCGCGGTCGGCTGGGTCACGGTGTCACTGCGCAGGTCGATCATCTTTGTCATCATGGGTCTCCGGTCTGGCAGATGTCGGTGTCGTCCGCGCTATTGTCGATCACTCTGCATCCAGGGTCGACCAGCACGCACCACAGGACGCGCTTGCGCATCACCAGCCGGTGTCGGACGCGGATCGATTCAGAGTCGAACCGAACGCCCAGCATGCCGGACTCCCGGGCCAAAATTTCGGCTGCCCCGTCATAATCGAAAGCACCCCCCACAGCGCCCTCGCCACGGCGCCGCATGATGTCCAAGCAAACCACCCGCAAGGCCGCGCCGAAGGCCAAAACCGGCAAGCCCGCCGAACCGCGCCTGTCGCGCACCCGCCGCCCCCCGGCGCTAGCAGTCGCCGACTGGCAGGCCGCATTGCGCCGCCAGTTCGGCCGCGAGCAGCCCTTTGGCCTGGAGCGGATCGCCCCCGAGACGCCGGTGGCGTCGTCCTCCCGCCGGGAAATGGCGGGCCTGGGGCGGCCCGGCGCCGACCGGGGCGGTGACCCGGTGTTTTCGGACTACCGTGTGCACAACCCCGCCAGCGGCAACCAATACCGCGTGGCGATCCGGGGCCAGGCCATCGGCCAGAATTTCTGTACCTGCCCCGACTTCGCGACCAACGATCTGGGCACCTGCAAACACATCGAATTCACGCTCGCCAAGCTGGAATCCAGGCGCGGTGGAAAGGCCGCTCTGGCACGCGGCTTCGCGCCTGCATTTAGCGAAATCTGGCTCGACTATGCCGGTGCCCGCCGGGTGCGTTTTCGCGCCGGCACGCTCTGCCCGCCAGCCCTGCTGACACGGGCCAGGCAAATATTCGACGCAACGGCCGGTTGGGCCTTGCCCTGGGATCGCCTCAATGGACTCGATGAATTGGCGCGCCTGGCAAACGACAGCAGCCACGAACTGCGCTGCTACGACGATGTGTGGCAATTCGTCGCGCAGATCCGCGACGGTGAACGCCGGCAGGCGGCGCTGGCCCAGGCCTATCCGAAGGGCGCCAAGGACCGGGCTCTGACCAAGTTGTTGAAAGTCAAGCTCTATCCCTACCAGGCCGAAGGCGCGTTGTTCGCTGCGCGCGCTGGACGCTCGCTGATCGGCGACGAAATGGGCCTGGGCAAGACCATCCAGGCGATTGCGGCGGCCGAGCTGTTCGCGCGCCATTTCGGCGTGCGGCGCGTCCTGGTGGTGTGCCCGACGTCGCTCAAGCACCAGTGGAAGAACGAATTCGCGCGCTTCGCCGAGCGCGCGGTGCAGGTGATCCACGGCCTGCGTGCCCGGCGCCAGACGCAATACCGCGAAGAAGTGTTTTGCAAAATCACCCACTACGAAACGCTGGCGCGCGACGCTGATCTGATCGATGCCTGGGCACCGGAGCTGGTGATCGCCGACGAGGCGCAACGCATCAAGAACTGGAACACGATTGCCGCGCGGGCGCTCAAGCGCATCGCCAGCCCCTACGCGATGGTGCTCACCGGCACCCCACTGGAAAACCGGCTGGAAGAGCTGATCTCGATCGTGCAGTTCGTCGACCAGCATCGTCTGGGCCCGACCTGGCGATTGCTCGACGAACACCAGTTGCGCGACGATGCAGGCCGCGTGATCGGTTACCGCGCCCTGGACCGCATCGGCCAGACACTGGCGCCGGTGTGGTTGCGCCGGCGCAAGGCCGAGGTTCTGACGCAACTTCCCGCGCGGGTGGACAACCGCATCTTCGTACCGCTCACGCCGGAGCAACGTGTGCACCACGACGAGAACGGCGGCATCGTCACGCGCATCGTGTCGCGCTGGCGCAAGACCGGCTACCTGTCCGACGTAGACCAGCGCCGCCTGCAGTGTGCCTTGCAGAACATGCGCATGGCCTGCAACAGCACCTGGTTGCTCGACCACGAGACCGACCACGGCCACAAGGTCGACGAGCTGATGACACTGCTCGACGAGCTGCTGGAAGACCCGGCCGCCAAGGCGGTGGTGTTCAGCCAGTGGCGCGGCACCCATGAGCTGATAACGCGCCGCTTGGGGCCGGGTGTCGGCCAACGCGCCTGGGGCCACGTCCTGTTCAGCGGCAACGTGCCGGGCGACAAGCGTGGCGCGCTGGTCGAACAGTTCCATGACGATCCGGATTGCCGCCTGTTCCTGTCCACCGACGCCGGCGGGGTGGGACTGAACCTGCAGCACGCTGCCGCCGTGGTAGTGAATATGGATTTGCCATGGAACCCGGCGGTGCTCGAGCAGCGCATCGGCCGCGTGCACCGCATGGGCCAGTCGCGCGGCGTGCAGGTGGTCAATTTCGTCGGCCAAGGCAGCATCGAAGAAGGCATGTTGTCGGTGCTGGCGTTCAAGAAGTCGCTGTTCGCGGGTGTGCTCGATGGCGGCGAGAGCGAGGTTTTCCTGCAGGGTACGCGCTTGTCCCAGTTCATGAAGAGTGTCGAGCAGGTGGCCGGGGCGATGGGCGAGGCCGACGCGGACCCGGCGACGGAGTCGTACGCGGCGCAAGGCGCTGCCGGCACGACACGGCCTGAGGACGGTCCGTCGCAGGCGGGCGACGAGGCTTCGGTGACTGCCGCCAGCGACACCGCTGCAACATCCGAAGGCACTGCCACATCCGATGCGGCAGCGCAAGCACTCGCACAGGCTCCAACCCCACTTGAAGAGCCGCCCGACCCATGGGCTGCAATCCTTGAAGCGGGCGCCGCCATGCTGCAAGGCCTGGCTGCGGCGCGCGGAGCCGACGGCTCCGCCAAGGGCGGTTCACCGATCACGATCGAGCGTGACCCCGTGACCGGCCAGGCCAGCATACGTTTGCCGTTGCCTGAGCCAGCCGTATTGCAACGGCTGGCGAAGGCGTTCGAGCCCTGGCTGCGCTGACTCGATACAATTTATCATCTTGTATCGCAGAGGTGCCTGTCATGCCTATTTCGCTCCGCTTGCCCGAAGACCTTGAAATGCAAATCGCGGGCTTTGGCGCGCGCCAGGGCATGTCGAAGTCCGCCGTTATCGTGCGCAGTATTCACGAATTTCTGGCTAAACATGCCCAGCCTTCGTCGCTTCAGATTTACGAG
>JANMYG010000071.1:0-9079 GCA_031381865.1 Betaproteobacteria bacterium
TGCTGCCATAGAGTTTGATCAAGTCCACGTGCACGCCCTTGGCCGCGAAGAACTCGCGCGAGATCGCGAGGTATTTGGTCGCGACTTTCAGCCGCGAGCCCTGCTTGACGGCGCGGCCGTAATCGAAGTCGGTCCGCACCGCGACGCTGATGCGACAGCGGGCGATCCGCAGGTCGAGCGGCTGGTACAAGCCCTCGCTGCCGTGCTCGATCAGCGTGTCGCGGCCGGTGATGCCGAGGTCGGCCCCTCCGTACTGGACGTAGGTGGGCACGTCCGTGGCCCGCACCACCAACACGCGCAGACCGGGCTGGCTGGTCTCGAGGATCAGCTTGCGGGACTTCTCGGGGTCGTCCAGCACCTGGATTCCCGCGGTGCTGAGCAGCGGCAAAGCATCTTCGAGGATGCGGCCTTTGGACAGGGCAAGCGTGATCATCGCGGTCTCTTCACGCTGTGCAGGCGCCCGATGTCCGCGCCAATTGCTGGCCCACCCGCCGCGAACCGATCGCACAGCCGCCCGGACGCGACGCCGTGACTGCACCGGAACGCGCCGGCAGCGGCCCCAGCGCCAGCACCGACGCCTGCATTGTCTTAACGAGGTCGCAACGCGCCTGGGGAGAGGTCGGGCAACGCGCACCGACCCGGACCACGGCGTCGAGATGGCGGCCGCCCCGAAGCAACAACTTATCCATGGGCCTTCCATTCCGAGGGCGTGAAGGTCTTCATCGACAAGGCATGCACTTCGTCGGTGTGCATCTTTTCTCCCAGCGTGGCATACACCAGCTTGTGCCGCTGCAGCGCTCGCTGGCCTTCAAACTCGGACGAAACAATGGTCGCGTACCAGTGCCGGCCGTCGCCTTCCAGCACGCAATGCTCACAGGCAAGGCCGGACAAGATGATCGATTTGAGTTGGTCTGCAGTCATGAAGACTCCTGTCAGCTCCGGATCTTGTAACCGATTCGAAGCAAATTTACCGCGATCGCACCAGCGGCCGCCAGCGCCGAGGCAACGATAACCAGGCTGAGCCAGGGCGACACGTCGCTTGCGCCGAAGAAGCCATAACGGAATCCATCGATCATGTAGAAGAACGGATTGAGGTGGCTCACGCCCTGCCAGAACGGTGGCAGCGACCGGATCGAGTAGAACACTCCGCTGAGGAAAGTCATCGGCATGATGACGAAGTTCTGGAACGCAGCGAGCTGGTCGAACTTCTCGGCCCACAGCCCCGCAATCAGCCCCAAGGTGCCTAGAAGAGCGGCGCCCAGCATCGCAAAAACAAAAATCCAGAGGGGCGCCACGAAACCGGGACGGGTGAACAGGAACGTGGCGATCAATACACCCGCCCCAACCACCAGCCCGCGCACGACCGAGGATGCCACGTAGGCAAAAAACCAGCTCCAATGCGACAACGGTGTCAGCAGGAGAAACACCAGGCTGCCCATGATCTTGCTCTGGATCAGGGACGACGAACTGTTGGCGAAGGCGTTTTGCAGGATGCTCATCATCACCAGGCCTGGCACCAGGAACGCGGTGTAGGAGATGGTGTCGTAGACCTTCACATGGTCTTCGAGTACATGGCCGAATATCAGCAGGTACAGGATGGCGGTCAGCACCGGCGCCGCGACCGTCTGGAAACCAACCTTCCAAAAACGCAGCACTTCCTTGTAGAACAGGGTTTCCCAGCCGGTCATGCGTTTTCGGGGCAATACCACCGCACGCCGGCAATGTCGCGGGCAAGGAAACTCATGCGGCGACCCCGTGCACGCTGTCACGGTGTTGTGTCATGACGTCCAGGAATACGTCTTCCAGGTCTGCCTTGCGGATCTCCACGTCTTCGGCATGAAGACCCGCCTCACGCACGGCACACAGATAGTTTTCTATTTCGAGCGCGTCGTGCGCCGGAAACTGGACGATCCGCCCCGTGATGCGGGCCTTGTCAGCCAGCGCCATGGGCAACTCGGCATCCAGCTTGAAGCGCAGGACATTGCTCGATGCGGCCTTGAGCAGTTCACTCGTGCGGTCAAGCGCCACCACCCGACCCGACTTGAGCATCGCAATCCGGCCACACAGTGCCTCCGCCTCTTCCAGATAGTGGGTTGTGAGCAGGACGGTATGGCCCTGTTTGTTGAGCTTGGCAATGAAATGCCACAAGGTCTGGCGCAACTCGACATCCACACCCGCCGTGGGTTCGTCGAGCACGATCACCGGCGGCTTGTGCACCAGTGCCTGCGCGACCAGCATGCGCCGCTTCATGCCGCCCGAGAGTTGGCGCATGTTGGCGCCGGCCTTGTCCGCAAGTCCCAGACTGTCGAGCAGTTCATCGATCCAGGCATCGTTGTTGCGGACCCCGAAATAACCCGACTGGATACGCAGTGCTTCGCGAACATTGAAAAACGGGTCGAACACCAGTTCTTGCGGTACCACGCCGAGCTTGCGTCGCGCCGCAGCGTAATCGTCTTGCACGTCGCTGCCAAGCACCGAAACAGTGCCCTGGCTGGCGCGCGTGAGGCCGGCGAGGATACTGATCATGGTGGTCTTGCCAGCTCCGTTCGGACCCAGCAGCCCGAAGAACTCGCCCTGCTCGATGTCCAGGCTGACACTGTCAAGTGCCAGAAATGGGGTGCCTCGGGGGCCGCGGGACGAAGGATAAGCTTTGGATACCGACTGAAAGGAAATGGCTGGCATGGGAGTCCGCCATTTTAGCGGGTCGGGTCAGGCCGCCGGCAGCAACTCGCCTATGCCGTAAAGAGCCGCCAGGTCACGCAAGCGCTCCGGCATCGCGCGGATGGCCAATCGCTTGCCGAGCGACAGACTCTCGCGGCGAAACTCGAGCAGCACGGCCAACGCGGAGGAATCGAACCGGTCGAGCGCACCCGCGTCGACGACCACTGTCGATTCAGGCTCCGAACGCAGACCCTGCACCAGCATCTGCAGGCAGGCGGTCGCGTGCACCCTGGTCAGATCAACCGGCAGCACCAACACGGTCAATCCTTCTTGCTGGCGTTGGCCTTGTTGCGCTCGGTCAAGGTGCTGATCAGTCCGTCGATACCCTTGGCGTTGATCTCCTGTGCGAACTGGCTCCTGTAGGTCTCCACCAGCCATACGCCCAGAACGTTCAGGTTGTAGATCTGCCAGCCGGCGCCCTGTCCGGGGGTTTTTTCCAGGCGGTAGTCAAGCTGGATCGGGTCCCCACGGCCCTTGACCTCGGTCCGAACCACGAGTTCCTTGTCTTCCGGGGCGGCGCGCAACGGCCTGACGACGATGGTCTGGTCGCTGACCTGCGCCAGTGCCCCGGCGTAGGTGCGCACCAGCAATATCTTGAATTCTTCCTGCAGACGCTTCTGCTGCTCAGGGGAAGCCTGGCGCCAGAGTGGTCCGACCGCCGACGCGGTCATGCGCTGGAAGTTGACGTTGGGCATGATCTTCTGGTCGACCAGGGTGACGATCCGGGAAACGTCGCCGGACCGTATCGATTTGTCGCCCTTGATGCCATCGAGCACTTCTGCCGACAGGCGCTTGATCAAAACATCAGCGGCTTCATCAGCTGCGCGGGCTGGCACGGCAAACAACAGCGCCGCAGCGCCCAAGGCAAACAGGAACAAGCGGCTCAGATATCGGCGTTGCATGGCGGAACTTTCAATGGGTCATGACGGCTTGGCAGGTTGTTAACGTTTCATACCGGCTTGCGGCTGACCGGCCAAGCCCACCGCCAAAAACATGGCGCGCGGCCCGTGCATGCTAGGGCTTGGCCGGCCTGCCATCCACGGCTTCATCCGGCGGTTCGCCATCGAACACCGCATTGCGGCGGCGCTGCAGAAACGCGTCGCGCGCAAAGCTGTATTTGTCCAGGGCGACCTCGTCGAGTGCGGTACTGACGCTCAGCAGACCGGTCCTGACGTCGAGCAGGTCCAGCACCCTGAGGGCGCTGCGCGTCGACCTTTCGTTCACGTTCGAGACCACACTTCCCTTCACGTCCACCGGCATGGCGACGGCATCGCGCAGCGTGGACGGGCCGAAGAGCGGCAGCACGAGGTACGGACCAGGCGGCACACCCCACCAGCCCAGCGTCTGGCCAAAGTCCTCCTGGTGGCGCTCGATGCGCGCTTCGCTCGCGATATCAAGAACACCACCGATTCCCATGACGGTATTGACGCTGACACGCATGAAGCTGTCGGCGGCGGCGACTCCCTTGAGCTGCAGCAGGTTGTTGACAAAGGACCAGGCGTCTTCCAGATTGTTGAAGAAATTGCCGACCCCGGCGCGAACGAATGCCGGCGTCAGATCCCGGTACGCGGTCGCCGCGGGTTTGAATATGACCCGATCAAGGTCATCGTTGAAAGCGAAGACGCCGCGATTGAACGGTTCGATGGGGTCTCTCGGGTGCGCATCGGGACTGGTCGCACAGCCATGCAGCGACAACAGCGCCAGAGCACCACACAGCGCTCGCAATGCAAACCGGCGCAACACCGGCTGGGATGAATCAGATGTCATTTCTTGTCCTTGCTTCCCGGAGACGCACTCGCGTCGGCTGCCTTGCTGTACAAAAACTGGCTGATCAAATTCTCGAGCACAACCGCCGATTGGGTGCTGGAAATAGTATCACCGGGATCCAGCGGCTTTGCGTCTGCTCCGGGCTCCAGACCCAGATACTGCTCGCCCAGCAAACCGCTGGTCAGGATCTTCAATGAACTGTCCTTCGGAAACACATATCGGCGCTCCATGGCCAACGTGACCCTGGCCTGAAAAGACTTGTCATCGAAGGTGATCGACTCGACCCTTCCCACCAGCACACCGGCGCTGCGCACCGCGGCCCTGGGCTTGAGCCCGCCCACGTTGTCGAACTTCGCGTCGACACGGTAGGTCTTCTGGAAACTCAGGCTCAACAGGTTGGCGGATTGCAGCGCGAGGAACAGGATCGCCGCCGCGCCGACCAGGACGAACAGCCCGACCCAGACATCGTTTTTAGAACGTTGCACCTTTTACTCCTGATTGCCATGATAGAGCGCCACCGGTCGAGCGCGTGCACCGGTTCATGACGTGAACATCAGCGCGGTCAGGATGAAGTCCAGACCCAGCACCGTCAACGAAGCGACGACCACGGTCCGGGTCGTGGCCTTGGAAACCCCTTCGGGCGTCGCCTGGGCCTCAAAGCCCTGGAGCAGCGCAATAAAGGTCACCGCAAAACCGAAGACGACACTCTTGACGACACCATTGCCCACATCCTGCCAAACGTCCACACCACCCTGGATCTGGCTCCAGAACGACCCCGAGTCGACCCCGATCATCAGCACACCGACCACCCAGCCCCCGATGATGCCCATGGCGCTGAACACGGCCGCGAGCAGCGGCATGGTGATCACCCCGGCCCAGAATCGTGGCGCGAGGATGCGCTGCACTGGGTCGACGGCCATCATTTCCATCACGCTGATCTGCTCGCCCGCCTTCATGAGCCCGATTTCCGCCGTCAGCGATGTGCCGGCCCGGCCGGCGAACAGCAGCGCGGTCACGACCGGGCCCAATTCCCGGACCAGCGTCAGCGTGACGAGCAGACCGAGGGCTTCGGTCGATCCATAACGCTGCAGTGTGTAATAACCCTGCAGACCAAACACAAAGCCCACGAACAACCCCGACACCGCGATGATCGCCAGCGAGTAGTTGCCCAGGAAATGGATCTGGTCGCGGATCAGGCCGAAGCGCCTGAAACTCGCGCCCGCCAGTGCGAGCAGCCGCGCGAACAACCGCGCCCCGTGACCGAGGTTGGCCAGTTGCGCACGCGCGGCAAAACCCAGGTCGCCAGGCCGGTACCAGCTCATGCGGCTTCCCTGACGTCGGCGGTCGAAGAAACCGACGCGGATGCCGGCCCGAAATCCTGCTCGACGGTCGGGCCGGGATAGTGGAAACGCACCGGGCCGTCCGGCAATGCATTCACATACTGGGAAACCAGCGGATCGGTGCTTTGGCGGACCTCGGCCGGCGTGCCCTGGGCGGCGATCCTTCCATTGGCCAAAATGATGACATGGTCCGCAATCGCAAAGGTCTGCTCGAGTTCGTGCGAGACGAACAGGCTGGTCAGCCGCATCGCGTCGTTCAGGTGCCGGATCAGGCGCGCCGCCGTTCCCAACGAGATCGGGTCCAGCCCCGAAAATGGTTCGTCGTACATCACCAGTTCGGGATCCAGGGCGATGGCCCGGGCCAGCGCGATACGCCGGGCCATGCCGCCCGAGACCTCGGCCGGCATGAGGTCGCGGGCGCCGCGCAGGCCCACTGCATTGAGCTTCATCAGCACGATATCCCGGATCAACGGCTCCGCGAGACTGGTGTGCTCGCGCAATGGGAAAGCCACGTTCTCGAACACGCTGAGATCGGCGAACAACGCCCCGAACTGGAACAACATGCCCATGCGCCGGCGTGCCGCGTACAGGGCTTTCTGGTCCATCGCGCCGACATCCAGGAACGTCTCGTCGCCGTACAGGCGCACCTCGCCTTTTTGCGCCCGGTTCTGACCACCTATGAGCCGCAGGATGGTGGTCTTGCCTCCGCCAGACGCGCCCATCAGGGCGGTCACCTTGCCGCGCGGAACGGTCAGCGACACCCGATCGAGGATGACACGCTCCCCGTACCCGAAGGTGACGTCGCGCAACTCGACAAGTGGTGTTGGATTGGAGGCAGCCATGAAAGACAAAAGCCGGTCAGTTCCCGGCTTTTGCATGATAAGGGATTCTTCCGCAGCCGACTGCCGGCAGCCCGGCGAGCGCCCGGGCCCCACCGGGGGTTGGCTAGCGCGGCAGGTCGCTGAACCCCATCAGGTACTCGTCCACGGCGCGGGCCGCTTGCCGCCCCTCGCGGATCGCCCACACGACGAGGCTCTGACCGCGGCGCACGTCGCCGGCAGCAAACACCGCCGGCACACTGGTGGCGTAACCGCCGGCAAATTCGGTCGTGGCACGCGCGTTGCCGCGGCTGTCCTTGTCCACACCGAACGCGTCCAGAATGGACTGGACGGGCGAAACGAAGCCCATGGCCAGCAATACCAGATCGGCCTTCAAGGTCTGCTCCGATCCTGGCAGCTCGACCAGTTTTCTGTCCTTCCACTCGACCCGCACGGTCTTGAGGCCGGTGAGCTTGCCCTTTTCACCCATGAATTCCTTGGTCGAGATCGCGAACTCGCGCTCGCAGCCTTCTTCATGGCTTGAACTGGTGCGCAGCTTGATCGGCCAAAAAGGCCAGGTCAGCGGACGGTCCTCTTCCACCGGCGGCTGCGGCATCACCTCGAACTGGGTGACGCTCGCGGCGCCATGCCGATTGCTGGTGCCGACGCAATCGCTGCCGGTGTCACCGCCGCCGATGACGATGACATGTTTGCCGTCGGCGCGCAGTTGCCCCTTGACCTTGTCGCCCGCGTTGACCTTGTTCTGCTGCGGCAGGAACTCCATCGCGAAATGGATCCCGTCCAGGTCGCGACCGGGAACCGGCAGGTCGCGCGACTGCTCGGCGCCGCCAGCCAGGACTACAGCGTCGAAGTCCTGGCGCAACTGCGCGGGCGTGATGCTCCGGGTCGCCCAATTGGTGACTTTGGTGCCCTTGGGCAGATCACCTACCAGCACACCGGTGCGAAACTGCACGCCCTCGGCCTGCATTTGCACGACGCGGCGGTCGATGTGCGACTTCTCCATCTTGAAATCCGGAATGCCGTAACGCAGCAATCCACCCACGCGGTCGTTCTTTTCGAACACCGTCACATCGTGTCCCACGCGCGCCAATTGCTGCGCCGCCGCCAGACCGGCGGGACCCGAGCCGACCACGGCAACCGATTTTCCGGTCCGGTGCCGCGCGACCTGCGGCTTCACCCAGCCCTGCGCCCAGGCATGGTCGATGATGGCGTGTTCGATCGACTTGATACCGACCGGGTCATCATTGACGTTCAAGGTACAAGCCGCCTCACACGGCGCCGGGCAGATGCGGCCGGTGAATTCCGGAAAGTTGTTGGTGCTGTGCAACACCACGATCGCGTTCTGCCAATCACCCTGGTACACCAGATCGTTGAAGTCCGGGATGATGTTGTTGACGGGGCACCCGCTGCTGCAAAACGGTGTGCCGCAATCCATGCAGCGCGCGCTCTGGGTCCTGGCCTGGCCGTCGTCAAGCGCAACGACGAATTCCCGGTAGTTCTTGACACGCTCGGCAACCGGCCGGTAGCCCTCCTCCAGACGCTCGTACTCCATGAAGCCGGTGGCTTTTCCCATGATTCAATCCTGTTGGTTGCTGTTGGCGCGGCCGGTCATTTGGCCGCGACGGCCTGTTTCGCAGCTGCACTGCGCGCCGCCGGGGCGCTGGCGGCGGTGGCGCCCTTGGCCGCACCCGCATTCGACGCGGCCCTGCGCGCCCCGATTTCGGCCAACGCGCGCTTGTATTCGATCGGAAACACCTTGACGAAGCGGCCGCGCGCCACCTCCCAGGTGTCGAGCAGTTCGCGCGCCCGCTTGCTGCCGGTCCACCGGTTGTGCTCCTCCAGCAGGCGCTTCAATTGCGCCTCGTCGGTCTGGCCACGATGCCACAGGGCCGGGTCCATCATGGCTTGTTGCTCACTGCCCGCGAGCACGTTTTCGAGCGCGACCATGGCGGTATTGCAACGCCGCGCGAACTGGCCATCCTCGTCGTAGACATAGGCGATTCCACCACTCATGCCGGCCGCGAAATTGCGCCCGGTCTTCCCCAGCACAACGACGGTTCCGCCGGTCATGTACTCGCAGCCGTGGTCGCCTGTTCCTTCCACGACCGCGGTCGCGCCGGAAAGGCGCACCGCGAACCGCTCGCCCGCGACACCGCTGAAAAAGGCCTCGCCGGTGGTGGCCCCGTACAGCGCCGTGTTGCCGATGATGGTGTTCTGCGTGGACAGGCCGCGGAAATCGATGCTCGGGCGCACCACCACCCGCCCACCGCTCAACCCCTTGCCGGTGTAATCGTTGGCGTCTCCGATCAGGTACAGGGTGATGCCGTTGGCTTTTCCCATGATTCAATCCTGTTGTTTGCTGTTGGCGCGGCCGGTCTTTTGGCCGCGACGGCCTGTTTCGCAGCTGCACTG
>JANMYG010000127.1:0-4739 GCA_031381865.1 Betaproteobacteria bacterium
GGGCGATTTCTGGGGCGCCGAGGAACGCAGCCCAGGGGTCGGCGCGCGCAGCGCGCTTCGTCAACATTCTGGCCGCGGTTGTCTGAGCGTAGAGAGCGCAGCGAACGCAGCGAGTTCCGCGGCCCGACCCCTGGGCGCGTACCGCAGGGCAGTCGACGCGTTCAGCGGAGACCGCCCCAGCATGAGCCACCGCCGGGTACCGCCTGCCGCGAGGCGCGCCAACGTGGATCCCGGCCTGCGCCGGGATGACAACATTTGGCGGGATGACAACCTGCGCCGGGAAAACGAGCGACCGCAATGGGCCGAAAGCGGTCTGCGAAGTCGGCGGCCTGTGTCGGCTGGCGGGTGACACGCGCCTCACCCCGCCTGCCCGACCAGCGCGAACTTGTCCGCGTTGTCGCGCAACCATTGCTGCGACAGCGTGGCGTTGTGTTGGCTCGGGTGGAAGTCGGGTGACAGGTAGTCGCGCCACAGGCCGTAGTTGCCGCGGATCAAGCCGTCGCGGGCGAACAGCAATCGGGCGCCGCTGCGCCAGGTGCTCCACTTGAACAGGCTGCCGTCGTGCCACAGGTTGCGCATGGTCTGGCGCAGCACGTCGTTGAGGAAGGTGGTCGTGATGTACCGGAAAACCCGGATCCGCCACAGGTGGCTGCCGCCCATGGCGTGGTGGATGTCGAACGCGGTGCAGCGGTGTTCGGACTCTTCGGCGCTGTGCCACTGCCACAGGGTTTGCAGGCGCGGCTCGGCGCCTTCCAGGGCTTCGGGGTGGCGCAGGATCCAGTCGGCGAAGATGGCCGTGAAATGCTCGGTGGCCGCCGTGGCGGCCGCATGCATGCGCGGGTCGCGGTGGGCGTTGGCATGGCGCCGCGCGATCGCCCGGCGCTCGATCTCGTTGTCGTACCCGAGCCGGGCCAGGTGCCCGTTGAACAGGGCATGGATGCGCCGGTGGGTTGCTTCCTGCCCGATGAAACCCTGGACTTCCTGCGCGTATTTCTGGCGTTCGGCTTCTGGCAGGCTCTTGAGCCCGGTGCGCACCGAGTCGATGAAGAACTGCTCGCCGGCCGGGAAACTCATCGACAACGCATTGAAGAATGCCGAGCGAAAAGCGTCGCCGCCGTTCCAGCGGCCCGGGAACGGTGTCTCGAGGTCGATCAGCAGGCGTCGCACGGCGAGTTCGGTCATGGGCTTTCTCCGTTCAGGTTGAGGTCTGCGCTGGCAGGCGGTGTGTGGTGGTCATGCACGCCGTACAACAGGCGTTGCCAGCGCAGCGGGTGGAACGGCTTCCAGCCGCCTTCGGGCTGCGCGAGGCGTTCGGCCAGCAGGTACAGGGCCGCCGGGCTGGCGGCCATTCCAAGGTGGCTGACACCGCGCAGGTGGATGTTTTCGGCCTCGGCCTGGCCGGGCTCGATCGAGCAGCGCCACGCGACCACGCCGTCGAGCTTGCTGTAGATCGACGTGGTCGGCACCGGCGGCTTGGTGCGCAGGCGCTCGGACAACTCGGGCCCGGAGCGCTTGACGGTATCGCCCGACAGCCATTCGTAGGCGCGCACCGCGTTGTTGGCCCGCAGGTGGCCGGTGAACGGCGAGCCCAGCGTGATCACCTGTCGCACCAGCTGCGGTTCGTGTTTGGCCATTTCGCGTGCAAAGATGCCGCCCAGGCTCTGGCCGATCAGGCTGACCTTGCGGCCATCGCGATCGAACAGCGCCTGCAGCCTGTCCTGCAGGTGTTGCGCCATGCCGGGGCGCATGCCCGTGTTGCGACCCAGTTCCCACGGCACCGCCCGGTAGCCCAGTTCGCGCAGAAAGCGGCGCAGCAGCCGGGTCGACAGGTCGGACGCGCCCAGACCTGGCAGCACCAGTACCGGGTGCCCGTCGCCGGACGGCGCGATGCGTTGCAGGCCCCGGCGCAGCGCCGCACCGGCGGCGAACTCCAGCACTGCGCGCGACTCGAGCGCCAGCAGCAGCTTGGGCGGCGGCGCGAGGTCCGGCCGCGGCGCATGCGGGTGCCGGGTGGGTTGGGGCAAGACGACGGCTCCTTTCAGTACAACAGGTGGCAGCTACCGGATGGTGGCCGGGATGGCTGGCGTGCGGCGGCACACTTTCAGCGCGTGTATCCGGGCCGGTGGTCCACGGTGTCGGATTCCGGCGGCTTCAATACACAAGTGTATGGTAACGCGGGGGCGCTGTCAATTGCGTCCGGCATTGCGTCCGGCATTGCGGCCAACAGCACCGCCGATGCGACCACCGATGATGCGACCACCGCCGTGGCGGCGGTTGAGGTCGCGGTCGGCGCCAGGCGCGCGGCGGCGTCGTGGCGGGCAACGGGCGGGGGCTGGGCCGCGCCGCCGAAGTCGATTGCCTCACAGGCGAGGCTGTGCCATGCTTGCGCGCCCGACCCGGTTCGACCCACCGCCGCCTGAAACGTCGCCGCCCATGCCAAACCCGCGCCGCCCCAACATCATCCTCATCCTGGCCGACGACATGGGTTTTGCCGACCTGGGGGTGATGGGCTCCGAGATCCGCACACCGTATATCGACGCCATGGCGCGCCGCGGCTTGCTGCTGTCGGCGATGTACAACTGCGCCCGTTGCTGCCCGACACGCGCGTCGCTGCTGACCGGCCTGTACCCGCACAAGGCCGGCATCGGCCACATGGGCGCCAACCTGGGAACGCCCGCCTACCAGGGCTTCCTGCGCAATGACGCGGCGACGATCGCCGAGTTGTTGCGGGCCTCGGGTTACCGCACGCTGATGTCGGGAAAATGGCATGTGGGCGGCGACTTCTGGGCCCGCCTGGTAGACAGCTGGCGGGTGGGTGATGTGGACCGGCCCACACCGCGCCAGCGCGGTTTCGATCGTTTCTACGGAATCATCGACGGCGTCACCCATTTCTTCTCGCCGCACTGCATCATGGAAGACGACCGGCGGGTGGAGGTCTCACCCACCGACTTCTATTTTACCGACGCCATCACCGACAAGGCGATCGCCATGGTCGAGGAAAGTTGCCGCGCCGACCAGCCGTTTTTCCTGTACCTGGCCCATGCGGCGCCGCACTGGCCGCTGCACGCGCATGAGGCGGACATCGCCAGGTACGACGGCGTCTACAACCGGGGCTGGGACGCCGTGCGCACCGCGCGGCACGAAGAGATGCAGGCGCGCGGCGTGTTGCAGCACCGATGGGATATCTCGCCGCGCGACGAAGCCGCGCCGGCTTGGACGGACGTAGGCCAGCGCGACTGGGAGGCCAGCCGCATGGCGGTCTATGCCGCCATGGTGGACCGCATGGACCAGTCGATCGGCCGGGTGCTGCAGGCCCTGCGGCGCCTGGGCCAATACGACGACACGCTGGTGCTGTTCCTGTCCGACAACGGCGGTTGCGCCGAGTTCATGGCCGAGGACGGCTGGGCCAAGTTCATGCCCGATATCCACAACGACGGCCGCCGGATCGCCATGGGCAACCGGCCCGGCCTGCGCCCGGGAGGGGCGCTCACCTACATGAGTTACGACCTGCCGTGGGCGAACGTGTCGAACGCACCGTTCCGGTCGTTCAAGCACTGGGTGCACGAGGGCGGCATCTCGACGCCGATGGTGGCGCACTGGCCGGCGCAACTGACCCGACCGGGCGTGGCCCA
The DNA here is from genome assembly GCA_031381865.1 of Betaproteobacteria bacterium. Lineage (GTDB taxonomy): Bacteria > Pseudomonadota > Gammaproteobacteria > Burkholderiales > Burkholderiaceae_C > CAISIP01. The sequence goes on from JANMYG010000127.1 coordinate 3,633, forward strand.
TGCCCCCTGCCATGTGGTCGACATCCTGCCGACGATCCTCGACGTGGCCGGCGTGGCTTATCCGCGCGAATTCGGCGGGCAGGCAATACAGGCGCCCGACGGCGAGAGCCTGTTGCCGCTGTTGCAGGGCAAGGCGTGGCAACGCGCGCGCCCGATCTTCTGGGAGCACGAGGGCAATTGCGCCGTGCGCGAAGGCCATCTCAAGCTGGTGCGAAAATTCAACCAGCCCTGGGAACTTTATGACATGGAACGCGACCGCACCGAACTGGACGACCTTGCCCCGCGCAATGCATCGCTGGTCCGCCGGCTCGCCGGTGAATACGATGCCTGGGCGCGCGCCGCCGGTGTGGTGGACTGGAACATCGCGTTGCCGAAACTGCTGTCGATCTGGCACATGGACAATGCGCACGGGTAGCGGCGTGGTCCGCTGGCCAAGGCAAATCGCGCCCCGGCCGTCCGGTGCGTTCTTCTTGAAGGCAGTGGCCTGCAGTGTGCGACTTGGGGGCCAGTCCGGGCGCGCTGATGTGGCGCCACGATCCCACCATTCCATGAAAGGGCGGAGCCGATGACGTGGTCCATTCTCGCGCGCGACCACAGCGGTCAGTTGGGGGTGGCGGTCGCCAGCCGGTTCTTTGCCGTGGGTGCGTTGTGTGTGCACACCCGGCGCGGTGTCGGTGCGTTATCGACGCAGGCCCTCATGAACCCGCTGTACGGTCCGGCCGGCCTGGCGCTGTTGGTGGCCGGCCAGTCGGCGGTGCAGGCGGTGGCCGAACTGGTGGCCGCCGACAGCGGGCGCGACCAGCGCCAGTTGCATATCCTGCCTGCGCGTGGTCCCGGCGCGGCCTACACCGGCAGCGCCTGCGTCGACTGGTGCGGCCACGCGGTGTATGAGGATTTCAGCGTGGCGGGCAACATGCTGGCCGGGCCGGCGGTGCTGGACGCCACCGCGCAGGCCTACCTCAGCAGCGCTGGCCAGCCACTGGCTGAGCGGCTGATCGCCGCCATGCTGGCTGGCGAGGCAGCGGGTGGCGACAAGCGCGGCAAGCAATCGGCGGCACTGCGCGTCCATGGCGATGAGGACTACGCCGAGCTCGATCTGCGCGTCGA
>JANMYG010000138.1:0-2724 GCA_031381865.1 Betaproteobacteria bacterium
CACCTGTCCTTCGGTTACGAGTTTGCGTGGGACAGCACGCGCGCGCTCGAGGTGGCGCTGTACCGCACCTACTGCGTGCCCAGCATTTCGCGCCTGCTCGACCGCACCGGCGAGTTCTACGCCCACACGCAGCGCCGTTACGACGACACCGCGCTGCTGGTGGGCGAGATGTGCCAGTGGGGTTTCGAGGGCGGGCGCGGGCGCGAGGCGCTCGAGCGAATGAACTGGGTGCACGGCCATTTCAGGATCGACAACAACGACTACCTGTATGTGTTGTCAACCTTCATCTATGAGCCGCTGCGCTGGATCGACCGCTTCGGCTGGCGCCGCACCTGCCGCACCGAGCAGCTGGCCTACTACCACTTCTGGCGCCAGGTCGGCACGCGCATGGGCATCCGCGACATCCCGCCCAGCTACGAAGCCTTCGAAGCCTGGGCCACCGATTACGAGCGCGCCAATTTCCGTTTTGCCGAGAGCAACCGCAAGATCGGCACCGCCACGCGCGACCTGTTCGCGTCCTGGTACCCGCGCCTGCTGGCGCCGGTGGTGCACTACAGCATCTATGCGCTGCTCGACGACACGATGCTGGCGGCGTTCGGTTTCCCCAGGCCGTTGCCGCTGTCGCGCCCGGTGGTGGCCGGGGCATTGCGCCTGCGCGGATGGCTGGTGCGCTGGCTGCCGGGGCGGCGCACGCCGAACTTCGTCACCGTGCGCAGGAACCGGACCTGGCCGAAGGGTTACCGGATCGCGGAACTGGGGCCGCCGCGGCTGGTGGCGGGGGAGGACAAAAGGGCCGGAGTAGGCGCTGATGGACGCGTGAATTGGTAGGCCCATTGATTTTCGGTTGATCGGCGCACGAGCGCTTCTGAAGGTCGGCTAGACTGGGACGAGCGAAAACCAGTGGCCTCGCGCCATTGCTTCGCGGCATGGGCTGACGGCAGAACCAAAACCAACAAAGCGCAAGGCAAGCCGGCTATGTCAAACTTTTCGGTGTTGAGCCAGCACGACGAGCAATTGCTCCGGCTGGGCATGCTCGCCGAAAGGTATTTCGCCGACGATCCCAATACCTGTCTGCTCAAGCTGCGCCAGTTGGCTGAATCGCTGGCTCAGATCCTTGCCGCGCGCACTGGCCTCTATGTGTCGCAGGAAGAAACCCAGCACGACCTTCTGCGCCGACTTCAGGACAGCGGCGTTCTGCCGCGCGAGGTGATGCAGATGTTTGGCGAGGTTCGGCGGGCCGGCAATGCTGCCAGCCATGCCCTGTCCGGTGACCATCGCACTGCGCTGACCGCCCTAAAGCTCAGCTGGCAACTGGGCCTGTGGTTCCACCGAACTTTCAAGGACGCGGGGTACAAGTCCGGCCCATTCATTCCACCGCAGGGTCCGAAAGATGAAACCAGCGAGCTGCGGTCCGAGTTGGACCAACTGAGAAGCACCGTTGCCGAGTACCAGGCGACCCATTCCGCGGTGGCCGAGAAGCTTAGCGCCACCGAAGCCAGTCTGCGCGCAGCCAAGGACGAGCAGGCGTTTTGGGAAAGTATGGCCGCCGAGACCGAGCAGGCCAAGACCGCCCTTGAAGAAAGCATGTCGCAGCAACAGTCGGTCGCGGCTGCCCAACCCAAGGGCAATTTCACCAAGCTGGTCACCGCCGCCAACTCGGCCGCCAGCGCGGTGCAACTCGACGAGGCTGACACCCGCAAGCTGATCGACCAGCAACTGCGGCTGGCCGGTTGGGAAGCGGATTCAGAAACCCTCCGGTTCAGCCAGGGCACGCGCCCGGAGAAGAACCGCAACCGCGCCATCGCCGAATGGCCCAGCGAAAGCGGCCCGGCGGACTACGCGCTGTTCATCGGCCTGACGGCGGTTGCCACGGTCGAGGCCAAACGCAAGAACATCGATGTCTCCGGCGCTTTGCAGCAGGCCAAACGCTACAGCCGCAACTTCACGCCGAGTGCCGAGACCCTGCTGCCAGTGGAAAACTGGGGTGATGCCGCGGTCTACCGCGTACCCTTTGCCTTCTCGTCCAATGGCCGGCCTTACCTGCGCCAGCTCGCCACCAAAAGCGGCATCTGGTTTTGCGATCTGCGGCGTACCGACAACATTGGTCATGTATTGGACGGCTGGTACACGCCTGACGGTTTGGCTGCACTGATTCAACGCGACGAAGCCCGTGCCCACGAGCAACTGGCGAACACGCCTTTCAACTACGGCTTCGTAGTGCGCCCCTACCAGCAGGACGCCATCCGCGCCGCCGAGCAGGCGATCGAACACGGGCTGCGCGAGATGCTTTTGGCCATGGCCACTGGCACCGGCAAGACCAAGACCTGCATCGCCCTGATCTATCGCCTGCTCAAGGCCAGGCGCTTCCGCCGAATCCTGTTCCTGGTGGACCGGTCGGCGCTGGGCGAACAAGCCGCCAACGCCTTCAAAGACACGCGTATGGAAAACCTTCAGACATTTGCCGACGTCTTTGGCATCAAGGAACTGGAGCAGCAAGCGCCGGACTCGGACACTTCGGTACATATCGCCACCATTCAGGGCATGGTGCAACGCCTATTGTTCGCTGCCGAAGGCGCAGCCCTGCCCGCGGTCGACCAATACGACTGCATCGTGGTGGACGAATGCCACCGGGGTTACCTGCTGGATCGGGAACTCTCCGACACCGAGATGACCTTCCGCGGCTTTGACGACTACATCTCCAAGTACCGTCGCGTTCTCGATTAC
>JANMYG010000160.1:0-4476 GCA_031381865.1 Betaproteobacteria bacterium
AACCTGTACTTCCATCAACGCCATCTTCTTGCCTCCAGAATGAGTTGTCGCCAGCGCCGGCACCGCGCAGGTGCGGCACCGGCCGTCGTTTATGCGTAAAGCGGGTTGACCTTGTCGGCGTGGATGCCGTATTGCTGGATCGCCTGCGCAACCTTGGCGACCGGCACCACGCCGTCTTCGCTCAAGGCACGCAGCGCCGCCACCACGATGTAGTGGCGATTGACCTCGAAATGCTCGCGCAGCTTGCTGCGGAAATCACTGCGCCCGAAGCCGTCGGTGCCGAGCACCTTGTAGGTTCTGCCCTTGGGCATGAAGGCACGGATCTGCTCCGCGTAGGCCTTCATGTAGTCCGTCGACGCAACCACCGGGCCGGCATGTGCGGCGAGTTGCCGCGCGACAAACGGCACGCGCTGTTTGTCGGTCGGGTGCAGCAGGTTGTAGCGTTCGCAGTCCTGGCCATCGCGCGCGAGTTCATTGAAGCTCGGGCAACTCCACACATCGGCACCCACACCCCAGTCCTTTTCCAGCAGTTCCTGGGCCGCGATGGCCTCGCGCAGAATCGTGCCCGAACCGAGCAGCTGCACGCGCGCCGGCGCCGGCCCGGAGCCGCCAGCTGGCGTACGCGCGCCTTCCTTGCACAGGTACATGCCCTGGATGATCTGCTCCTCCGTACCGGGCGTCAGGCCGGGCATCGCATAGTTCTCGTTGAGCAGCGTGAGGTAGTAATAGACGTTGTCCTGCTTCTCGACCATGCGCTTGAGCCCGTGGTGCAGGATCACGCCCACCTCGTGCGCAAACGTGGGGTCGTAACTGACGCAATTGGGAATCGTGCCGGCCAATATGTGGCTGTGGCCGTCTTCATGCTGCAGGCCTTCGCCATTGAGCGTCGTGCGTCCGGAAGTTCCACCGAGCAGGAAGCCACGCGCCTGCATGTCACCCGCAGCCCAGGCGAGATCGCCGATGCGCTGGAAGCCGAACATCGAGTAATAGACATAGAAAGGCACCATGATGCGGTTGTTGGTGCTGTAGGAGGTGGCGGCCGCGATCCAGCTGCTCATGCCGCCCGCCTCGTTGATGCCCTCCTGCAGGATCTGGCCCTGTTTGTCCTCCTTGTAGTACATCACCTGGTCCTTGTCGACCGGGGTGTACTGTTGGCCTTGCGGGTTGTAAATGCCGATCTGGCGAAACAAACCTTCCATGCCGAAAGTGCGCGCCTCGTCGACCAGGATCGGAACCACGCGCGGCCCCAGCGCCTTGTCGCGCAGCAACGTGGTGAGAAAGCGCACGTAGGCCTGGGTCGTGGATATCTCGCGCCCTTCGGGCGTCGCCTCCATCACCGATTTGAAGGTCTCCAGCGAAGGCACGGTGAATTGTTCGTCGGCCCGCACGCGGCGATGCGGCAGGTAACCGCCAAGGGCCTTGCGCCGCGCGTGCAAGTAACGCATTTCGGGCGTGTCGTCCGCCGGCTTGTAAAAGGGAATGCTGGCGATCTCGCTGTCGGGAATGGGAATGTTGAAGCGGTCGCGGAACGCCTTGATATCTTCGTCGGCCAGCTTCTTGGTCTGGTGGACATTGTTCTTGCCCTCCCCGATCTTGCCCATGCCGAAACCCTTGACGGTCTTGATCAGCAGCACCGTCGGCTGGCCCTTGTGGTTGACCGCGGCGTGAAAGGCCGCATAGACCTTCTGCGAATCGTGTCCGCCGCGTCGCAGCGCCCAGATGTCGTCGTCGCTCATCTTCGAAACCATTTCGAGCGTGCGCGGGTCCTTGCCGAAGAAATGCTTGCGCACATAGGCGCCGTCATTGGCCTTGAACGCCTGGTAGTCGCCGTCCAGCGTATCCAGCATGATCTTGCGCAGGGCACCGTCCTTGTCGCGAGCCAGCAACGGGTCCCAATTGCTGCCCCACAGCAGCTTGATCACGTTCCATCCCGAGCCGCGGAACTCTCCTTCGAGTTCCTGGATGATCTTGCCGTTGCCACGCACCGGGCCGTCGAGCCGCTGCAGGTTGCAATTGATGACGAATATCAGGTTGTCGAGTCCTTCGCGCGCAGCCAGGCCGATCGCCCCCATGCTCTCGACTTCGTCCATTTCCCCGTCGCCACAGAACACCCAGACCTTGCGGTTCTCGGTGTTCGCGATGCCGCGGGCATGCAGGTACTTGAGAAAACGCGCCTGGTAGATCGCCATCAGCGGGCCGAGGCCCATCGACACGGTCGGGAACTGCCAGAACTCGGGCATCAGCTTCGGATGGGGATAACTGGACAAACCCTTGCCATCCACCTCCTGGCGGAAATTGAGCAGTTGCTCCTCGCTCAATCGCCCTTCCATGTAGGCCCGCGCATACACGCCGGGTGAAACGTGGCCCTGGATATAGATGCAATCCCCGCCATGGTCTTCGCTTTCCGCATGCCAGAAATGGTTGAATCCGGCGCCGAACATGTTGGCCAGTGACGCGAACGAGCCGATATGGCCGCCCAGATCGCCGCCGTCGACCGGATGGTGCCGGTTCGCCTTGACCACCATCGCCATGGCGTTCCAGCGCATGTACGCGCGCAACCGTTCTTCGATCTCGAGATTGCCCGGACACCGCTCCTCCTGGTCGGGCTCAAGCGTATTGACATACCCGGTGTTGGCGGAGAACGGCATGTCGATGCTGCTCTGGCGCGCATGTTCGAGCAGTTGCTCGAGCAGGAAGTGCGCGCGCTGCGGCCCTTCACTCTGGATCACGGCCGACAACGCGTCCATCCACTCACGTGTTTCCTGCTGGTCCTCGTCGTTTGCGGCGGCGCCGAAGAGGTTTTGCGGAACTGCTGACATGTTCGTCTCCTGTGGTTCTGAAGATAGCTGAGTACTGTATTGCAATTCTCCCACAGATTATCCTTGTTTTCAAATTGTGCTTTGTAAATTCACATTATGAAATACATTTGCGGTGCCCACACGGCTCGATCGTCACGGCCGCCACCGCCCGTGATCCACTCCCCTACACTCGGACCATGCCTGTGGAAATTTCAACCGGCGGCGCACGCACAGTGGCAACCGCCGAACGTGTCCGGCGCTGGTGGTGGCATCTCAATCCCCACCGCCAGGACCGCTTCGCCGTGCTCGCTCCGCTCGCCGCGGTGCTGCTATTCCTGGCGGCAATAATTGCTTCGTTCGGATACCTGCGGCTGGAAGAAATCGACCGCGAGCACGAAGCCGTCAAGCGCGATGTGGAGTACACGCAACAGCGCCTGCGGTTGCGATTGCTGGAGCGCCAGGAGCAATTGATGCGCATCGCGCGCGATATCTCCAACCGCGAATTGGATGCAGACGAATTCCAGGTTCGTGCCGAGGCGCTCGTGAACCAGTATCCGGACCTCGAACGCCTGACCTGGATCGACGAGCGCCGGCGGGTCAAGGCCAGTTACGCCACCGCCAGCCTGCAACCGGGGCAGCGCCAGGTGCTCGGCGAAACGCTGAAACTCGGTGAAACGCAGAACATCTTCAATCTGGCGCGCGAACTGCTGCAGCCGGTCTACTCGCAACGCGCGGCTGTCGCCAATGCCGCGCCGTTCCTGCAACTGCACATTCCGCTGACCGACCGCACGCGTTTCGCCGGCGTGGTGCTGGCAGAGTATTCGGTCGACGGGCTCTACCGTTACGGCGTCCCGTCCGAGGTTTCCGCGCGTTATGCCATCTCGCTGCTGGACGACAAGGGCGCGCGGCTCGCGGGCACCAGCGTGCCGCCACGCAATTCGGCCACCAGCCTGCTGCCGTGGGTGAATCCGGTCAACGAGTACGAGGTTCCGGTGTCGCCGGTGGGCAACGGCCTGGTGCTGCGGGCGCAGGCCTACAGGACGTCGCTCGGCGTCATCGGCAGCGGGCTGTTCTGGCTGGTCGGTGTCTTGAGCTTCATGACGACCTGGATGCTGATCGCCAACTGGCGCCACACGCGCCGGCGCCAGCAGGCGCAGCAGGCGCTTGTCGCGGAGACTAATTTTCGACGCGCCATGGAGAACTCGATGTTGACGGGAATGCGTGCAATGGACCTGCAGGGCCGCATCACCTATGTCAACGCCGCGTTCTGCCAGATGACGGGCTGGAACGAGTCGGAGCTGGTGGGCCGGACGGCCCCGTTTCCTTATTGGCCAGACACCGACTACGACACCCTGAACCAGGTGCACAACGAAGAGCTGTCCGGCAAGGCCACCCCGGGCGGTGTGCAGATGCGGGTCCGGCGCCCCGACAACACGCTGTTCGACGCCCGCCTTTACGTGTCGCCGCTGATCGACGCCCGTGGCACACAGACCGGCTGGATGACGTCGATGACCGACATCACGGAGCCGAACCGCATCCGGGAGCAGCTCTCTTCGTCGTTCGAGCGCTTCACCACGGTGCTCGAGGCGCTCGACGCCTCGATATCGGTAGCGCCCCTGGGCAGCGACGAAATGTTGTTTGCCAACAAGTTGTACCGCCTGTGGTTCGGGGCGCTGAC
>JANMYG010000167.1:0-8860 GCA_031381865.1 Betaproteobacteria bacterium
GGCTGCCTTCGAACGCGCGGTTGACCGACTCTTTCGCCGCCATCACCGCCACCTGCGAATAGTCGCAGACCATCAATGCGGCCGCTAGCGCCTCGTCCATCAGCTTGTCCAGTGGCACCACGCGGCTGACCAGTCCCGCCCGCTCGGCCTCCTGCGCGTCCATCATGCGCCCGGTCAGCGCCATGTCCATCGCCTTGGCCTTGCCGACGGCCCGCGGCAGGCGCTGGGTGCCACCGGCGCCGGGGATGATGCCGAGCTTGATTTCCGGTTGGCCAAAACGTGCGTTGTCGGCGGCGATGATGAAATCGCACATCATTGCCAACTCGCAGCCGCCACCGAGCGCAAATCCGCTCACCGCCGCGATCACGGGCTTGCGGATCTGGCGCGTCTGCTCCCAGTTGCGCGTGATGTAGTCGCCCTTGTAGACGTCGGCGAAGCTGTAACTGGCCATCGCACCGATGTCGGCGCCAGCGGCGAAAGCCTTCTCGCTGCCGGTGATGATGCAGCAACCGATGGCCGGGTCGGCGTCGAATACCTTCAAGGCGGCGCCAAGTTCGTCCATCAACTGGTCGTTGAGCGCGTTGAGTTGTTTGGGGCGATTGAGCGTGATGACGCCGACACGCCCGGCTTCGGTTCGCACAATGATCGATTCATGGTCCATTCGGTTCTCCGGAAATTGCAGGTTTGCCGCCCATCGTAAGGGAAATCGTTAACGCGCCCGGCGGTGGGAGGATGGTAAATTGGAGCCTCAACAACCAGGCAAGCACATGTCCGATTCCACCGTGCTGTACCAGGAACTCGGCGCCGTGGCTGTAGCCACCTTGAACCGGCCGCAATCACTGAACAGCTTCACGCGCCAGATGCACCATGACCTGTGGGCCGCGCTTGACCGGGCCGAGGCCAACCCGAGCATTCGCGCTCTCGTAATCACCGGTGCAGGACGCGGATTTTGCGCCGGCGCTGACCTGTCCGAGTTCGACCTCGAGCCCGGCCCGGACCTGGTCCAGCGGGCAGACCCGGGGCCCGTCATCGACCAGGCGTTCAACCCGACTGTACGGCGGCTGCAGGGGTTGAGGATGCCGACGGTGGCCGCGGTCAACGGTGTCGCAGCCGGCGCCGGGGCATCACTGGCGATGACCTGCGATATCGCGATCGCGGCGCCGGGCGCGAGTTTCATACAGGCTTTCAGCAAGATCGGCCTGGTGCCCGATGCGGGCGGCAGCTGGTTCCTGGTTGAACGGCTGGGGTTGGCACGCGCGCTGGCGCTGGCCATTACCGGGGACAAATTGCCGGCCGCGCAGGCCCGGGAGTGGGGCATGATCTGGGACGTCGCGGACGACTGCCTGGGTGCCGCCACCGCATTGGCCCAGCGCCTGGCCGCCATGCCCACCAAGGCGCTGGTTGCCACTCGCGCCATCCTTCGCGAGGCCGGCAACCGCACGCTGGAGCAGCAGTTGCAGGTCGAACGCGACACGCAGTCGGCCCAGGGTAAGACACACGACTACATCGAGGGTGTGACGGCTTTCAGGCAAAAGCGCGCTGCGGTATTCACGGGGCAATGACCGGTGATCGATCGTGGTGTGCATGCGCATGGCGCGGCGGCGCCGGCGGCTGACAAGCTGGCCCTGGCGCAGCGGGTCGGGGCGACGATGTTCGCGGCCGACCGGGCGTCGCGCGAATTCATGAAATTGGAACTGCTTTCATGCGAACCGGGTCGCGCCGCGATGCGCATGACCGTGCGCGAGGAGCAGCTCAACGGCCACGCCATCTGCCACGGCGGGTTCATCTTTACCCTGGCGGACTCGACCTTTGCGTTTGCCTGCAACAGCCACAACAAGGCGGCGGTCGCGGCGGGTTGCAGCATCGAGTTCCTGCGCAGCGCGAAAGCCGGGGACGTACTCAGCTGCGAGGGAGTGGAGCAGAACTTGCAGGGACGGCACGGCATCTACGACATGACGGTGACGAACCAGCGCGGCGAAGTGGTGGCCATGTTTCGTGGCAAAAGCACGCAAATCGCCGGCACGGTCCTGCCATCCGACCCGTAGTGGACGGCTTTGGGTTACTGTCGCCAGATCGGCCAGGGACGCTCATATTGACCACGCCTTTCATGCCCAGGCAAAAAAGCAAACGCTCCTTTGCATGAACGCGGTCAGAAGATTGGACTCGCACGGTATTTGCAGACCGTCGACCACCGGATTTGAACCAAGACACCATTTATCGCAAGACCGCCAAAGGTGCAGAGGCCATCGCGGCACGTCTGCACGGCCTGGTTGGCAAATCACGTTCCATGCTGATCCTGGTGGATGGCAAGCGCAACACCTCGGAACTGCTTGCCCTGGGCCAGGGATTCGGAGACGTCGCACCCTTGCTCGCGCAGCTCGCGGCAGACGTGTTCATCGAAGTCGTGCCACCAGCGGCAAGCGCCGGGCCTGCGCCATCCGTGGCGCCGGTTTCCGCACCCAGGACTCCACGCACGCTGGATGAGGCCAAGAGTTACGCTGCGCACCGCCTGATGGAGGTGATGGGTCCGACCTCGGAGCCACTGTGCCTGCGCATCGAGGCGGCGCGCAACCTCGACGAGTTTGTAGACGCGGTCAAACGCGCCTATGCGGTCGTGCGCGATATCCGGGGGGCGTCGGAGGCCGAGCGCTTCGGTTCCGCGGTCGAAGCCAATCTGCCGGCGCCTTGAAGTCGCCCCCGAGCCGCGGCCGCCACCGCGGGCACTGCCGACGGCGCCCGGACCGGCTGCCGCCCAGCCAGTCGCTCGGCGGGCCTACGCCGACAACCAGCCTGCGACCAGTTTGGCGTCGCGCACGGCCAGACGCCAGCTGGTGACGGCAGCGGGCACCACCAGTCGCAGCCGGATCAGGCGCCGGTCGCGGGCGACCAGTGCGGTCACGGGCCGCCCAGGCACGGCATACAGCGCCAGGTCGTCCAGCCGCAACAAACGCCACGCATCGGCGGTTTTCCTGGCCGCCGCATCCAGCCCGAGCCACTCGTCTCCCGCGGCGAAACCGGCCTGCTCGGCAGCGCCGCCGCGCAGCACATTCTTGATCTGGATGCCGTTGCCTTCGCTGACCCGCAAGCCCAGCGCCTGGGCCAGCTGGGCCGGCTCTTCGTGCACGAACACGCCGTGCTGTTCGAGCAGCCGCTTGAGCGGCAACTCGTCGGTGCTGTGGACCCAGCGGTCGATCTCGTGCGACCACGGACGGCCCGATAGTTGCAACAGCACCGCGCACAGATCGCCTTCGCTCATCGGCCCGCCCTTGCAGCGGCGCCACAAGCCACGCATCACGGCGTCAAGCGTGGTGCGGCCTTCGCTGCGCAAGCCGAGGTCCAGACACAACGCCACCGCCGCGCCCTTGGTGTAGTAGCTGACCGTGAGGTTGGGCGTGTTTTCGTCCTGCCGGTAATATTTCACCCAGGCGTCGAAGCTGGCCTGCGCGACCGTCTGCACCAGGCGCCCTGGCGTCTGCAATACCTGGTTGACGGTCTTGGTCAGCAGTTTCAGGTAACCGGCGTCGTCGATCAGACCGGCCCGGCGCAGCAGCAGATCATCGTAATAACTCGTGAACCCTTCGAAAAACCACAACAGGCTGGTGTAGTTCTCCTGGCCGTAGTCATGGCGCGTGAACTCGGCTGGGCGCAGGCGCTTGACGTTCCAGGTGTGGAAATACTCGTGGCTGATCAGCCCGAGCATGGTGATGTAACCGTCGGATGGCCTGGTCACCCCCGGCTTGGCGGGCGGCAACCGGGGCAGGTCCTTGCGCGTACCGATCAGCGCGGTGGAGTTGCGGTGCTCCAGGCCACCGTAGCCGTCGTCCACCGCGTTGAGCATGAACACGTAGTCCTGGTGCGGCGGCTTGTGCGCAAGACGCGCACCCCGGGCCGCGCCGTGCCAGAAACGGATGCCGGCTTCGCAGATGCGCTGGGTGTCGGCAAGCAGCTTTTCACCATCGAGCGAAGCCGCCGCGCCGGCCACCACCAACCGGTGGCGCACGCCACAGGCCACGAAGGCGCCGCTCCAGAAAGCACCCATCTCGACCGGGCAGTCGACCAGTTCATCGTAGTCCGCCGCCTGGTACAGACCAAAGCCGCGCCGGTTCGCCTTGAGCGCACGCAGCCCGGTCGCCACCTGCCAGTCGCGCAGCGCCCGGCTGCCGACCAGTTCCAGCAGATGGGCCCGCGCTTCGTAGCCATGCACGCGCAGCAACAGGCTGGTGCCATTGAAAAAACCTCGCGCCGCGTCCAGCCACGCGCTGCGGACCGAATTGTCGAACGCATACACCTCGTAACCCAGCACCAACGGCGTGTCGACGCGGCAGGCGAGTTCCCAGGTGCATTTGTCCAGTTGCAGCACCTCCAGCGGCTGTCCGTCCTGGTGCGCCACGAGCCGCTGCAGGTTCCTGGAGAACTCGCGCACCAGGTAACTGCCTGGAATCCAGACCGGCAGGCTCACATGTTGTGCGGCGGCCGGCTTGGTGACCGTGAGGGTGACCCGGAACAGGTGGGCGTGCAGATCGGCGATCTCGACCCGGTAATGAATCGACCCCGCATTGCCGGATGCCAGCACGCCGTCGCCGGCCTTGCCCCGTGCGCGGGACACGGGCATGTTACTTGGCGTCGCCGAGGTATTTTTCCACTTGGGCGGCGCTGATGGCGCCCGGCACGCGCGAGCCGTCTGCGAACAGCAAGGTCGGCGTACCGGTGATCTTGTGTTTGCGCCCCAGTTCCACGTTGCGCGCGATCGCCGTGACGTCGCACGCCGGCGTAGCCGTCGCCGCGATGGGCTGCTCTCGGACCATCCAGTCGGTCCAGGTCTTGCCACGGTCCTTCGCACACCAGATGTTCTTCGACTTCTCGCCCGAATCCGCCCCCAGGATCGGGTACAGGAACATGTGGATCGTGACGTTGTCGACCTTTTGCATGTCGCGTTCGAAGCGCTTGCAGTAACCGCAGTTGGGGTCTTCGAAAATCGCCAGCCGGCGCTTGCCGTTGCCCCGCACGATCGTGAACGCGTCCTTGGTCGGCAAGGCATCGAAACTGATCGCCGAGAGTTTTTCGATCCGCTCTTCGGTCAGGTTGCGGCGCTGGCGCGTGTCGATCATGCTGCCCTGCAGCAGGAAGTTGCCTTCCGCATCCGAATAGAAAATGTCGGTGCCGTTGACGCGGACTTCAAACAGACCGGGCACCGGGGTCTTGCTGATCTCGTCGATGGACTTGAGTTGCGGAATACGCTCGGCCAGGTTCTTGCGGATCACCGCCTCCTGGGAAAACACGGTCAAGGCAACCGACATGGTCAGTGTGCCGAGCAGGATTTTGAACAGTTTCATCTTCGTCCAGTCAATTGGTCTTCGTCTCGACACTGTGCTCCGATTGGGCGCTGCCCATGGCTTGTCGCGCGACCCAGCGCTTGAGCATGGTGCTGCGCTCAAACCCGCCCATGCCCCAGTTTCGCACGCTTTGCCAGCCGGCCCCCGAGCGCGCAAAGAGCTGCTGCAGGCCATCTGTCGCAGCTCCCATGACCGCCACATCCGCCTTGCGCGCGCGTTCGTAACGCCGCAGCAATTTCCCGTCGTCCACCGGGCGCCAGTAGTCACGCCCGTGCACCAGGCCGGCCAGTTCCTGGACATCGGCCAAACCGAGGTTCAGGCCCTGGCCCGCCAGCGGGTGCACCGTATGCGCCGCATCCCCGGCCAGCACCCACGACTTGCCCTCGGCCACGCCACACCAGCGCGACGCCACGGCCAACTGCAACGGCCAGGCCGCGCGCGCGCTCACCAGGCTCAAACGACCCAACTGGTTGTCACTGGCCAGTTGGAGCCGCTCCACGAACTCCTGCTCACTGGCCTCCAGCAATAGGGCCTTCTGCCCCTCCTTGACTGACCAGACAATCGCCATGGAGTTCCCGTGTTCACCGTCGAGCGGCAGGAATCCCAGGATGTCGTCGGGGGTGAACCATTGGCGGGCTGCCTGCGCATGGGCTATTTCACAGTGGACCCGCGCCGCGATGGCCCACTGCGCATAGTGGGTGACCTCCATCACGGCCCCGAACTGCTCGCGCGAATTGCTGGAGCGGCCTTCACAAACCACGGTCAGCGTCGCGTCGCTGGGCGCGTCGAGCACTTCGATTCGCGGCTGGAACCGGACGGCTTCGGCGAGTTGCGCCTCCAGCACCGGCACGTCGACGATCGACGCGAGGGCCTCCACGCCTTGTTGCGCCGCTGAAAAGTTGACTGTGCCTGCGCCCGCCTCCTGGATATGCATGGCCAACACCGCGGTGGCATGCGCTGCGTCGGGCCAGCAGCGCAGCCCTTCCAGCAGGTTCCTGGACTGCAGGTTCAGCGCGTAGGCACGCACGTCGGCCTGCGCACCGGACCCACCGGCTGGCGGCGCGACCAGGCCAACCCGCAGGCGCTCGCGCGCCAGCAACAGCGCCAGGGTGTGGCCGACGATGCCGCCGCCGCGAATACAAACGTCCAGGGGTGCTGCCATGCCCGCGATTGTAAAACCCGGCGTCGCGGGAAGCCCCGATTGCGCCGCATCGGGGTCACAAGCAAAAAGGCGGTGCAAAATCGCCGGTCCCACACCCTTGCATGGATAAGCAGCGTGACCCAGAACACACCAGCGGCCTCCGACGTGCACGCCGCGATCGCCAACCTGTTCGTCTATCCGGTCAAATCCTGCGCCGGCGTCGCACTGCAGGAAGCGGTCCTGACCGAGACCGGCCTGGACCTGGACCGGGCCTGGATGGTGGTCGACGCCGACGGCGAGTTCGTCTCCCAGCGCGAGTTGCCGCGCATGGCGCTGATCCGGCCGCAACGCAAGACACACGAGGTGGTTCTGCGGGCTCCAGGCATGCTGGCGCTGCACCTGCAGATCGACGCAGTGGAGAAAGCCACCCAGGCACGGGTGTGGGACGACGTCGTGCGCGCCTTCGACATGGGCGACCTGGCGGCCCAATGGTTCAGTGACTTCCTGGCCGACCGCGGCAACGGCCCGAGCGGCCGCACGCCGAAATACCGGCTGGTGCGTTTCGACCCTGAGCACCAGCGGCTGTCCAGCATGCAATGGACCGCCGGCGTCGCGGCACCGAACCAGTTCAGCGACGGTTTTCCGTTGCTGGTGACCAGCGCCGCCTCGCTCGATGGCCTCAACCGGCGCCTGCAGGCCCAGGGTCTGGCAGCCGTGGGCATCGAGCGGTTTCGCCCGAATATCGTGTTGTCCGGTCTGGAAGAACACGACGAGGACCGGCTCGACGCCATGCATATCGCGACCGGGTCCGGCGCGGCCCTGCTGCGGCCGGTCAAACCCTGCGGGCGCTGCACCATACCCAACATCGATCCGCTCACCGGCCTGAGCACGCCGGCAGTGGCTGACACGCTGCAAAGTTACCGGCAGGATGCCCGTCTGGACGGGGCAGTGACATTTGGCATGAACGCCATCGTGGTCGAAGGCGCCGACCAGGTGCTCAAAATCGGCCAGCTTGTGGTTGGCAACTTCCAGTTCGTTTGAAAGCCGCACTGCGCCGGCAATTTTCCGCCGGGCCGCCCCAAGGAAAATTGGCCCCCCCGGGGGGCAGCGCAGTACGCGCAGCGACAAGCGTGGGGGCGACATACCCATGACTTACACTTGGCACCCTGATTTTTGGGGTATTGCATGAGTCTGAAGTGTGGCATCGTGGGCCTGCCGAACGTGGGCAAGTCCACGCTTTTCAATGCCCTGACCAAGGCGGGTATCGCCGCCGAAAACTACCCGTTTTGCACCATTGAGCCCAACGTGGGCGTGGTCGAGTTGCCCGACCCGCGCCTGGACCAGCTCGCGGCCATCGTCCGGCCGGAACGCGTGGTGCCGGCGATCGTGGAGTTCGTCGACATCGCCGGCCTCGTGGCGGGCGCCAGCACCGGCGAAGGCCTGGGCAACAAGTTCCTGGCCCACATCCGCGAGACCGACGCCACCGTCAATGTGGTGCGCTGTTTTGAAGACGACAACGTCATCCACGTCGCCGGCAAGATCGACCCGATCTCCGATGTCGAAGTGATACAGACCGAGTTGTGCCTGGCCGACCTGGCCGCGGTGGAAAAGAGCCTGGCGCGTTACACCAAGGCGGCCAAAGCCGGCCATGACAAGGAAGCCGCGCGACTGGTTCAGGTGCTCGAGAAATGCCTGGCCACGCTCAACCAGGCCAAACCGGTGCGCACCATTGCTTTCTCGAAGGAAGAGTTGGTCGTGCTCAAGCCGTTTTGCCTGATCACCGCCAAGCCAGCCATGTTCGTGGCCAACGTGGCCGAGGACGGTTTCGCCAACAACCCCCTGCTGGATCGTCTGTCAGAGTATGCGAAGGCCCAGAATGCACCGGTAGTCGCCATCTGCGCCAAGATGGAAGCCGAGATGGCCGACATGAGTGACGAAGACCGCCAGATGTTCCTGGCCGAACTCGGCCAGACCGAGCCGGGCCTGAACCGGCTGATCCGCTCGGCTTACAAGCTGCTGGGCCTGCAGACCTATTTCACTGCCGGCGTGAAGGAAGTGCGGGCCTGGACGATCCACGTCGGCGACACCGGTCCGCAGGCGGCGGGCGTGATCCACACCGATTTCGAGAAGGGTTATATCCGGGCCCAGACCATCGCCTTCGACGACTTCATCGCGTTCAAGGGCGAACCGGGCGCCAAGGACGCCGGCAAGATGCGCTCCGAAGGCAAGGACTACGTGGTCAAGGATGGCGACGTGATGAACTTCCTGTTCAGCCCCTGAGCAGAGGCTCCCGGTTCGCGGTAGCCCGAACCACGCCTGCCTGGGTGGCGATGTCCAACCCCAACGGCTGCTGCAAGTGGCAGCGCCAAGCCGTGCGGATCGGGGA
>JANMYG010000341.1:0-2025 GCA_031381865.1 Betaproteobacteria bacterium
CCCGCCCATGAACAAGACCGGATACTTCAGCCACCGCGATTGCCGCAAGCACGAAATGGGGGCCGGGCACCCGGAGTGCCCGCAGCGGCTGGACGCCATCGAGGACCGGCTGCTGGCCTGCGGCGTGGGCGACGCGCTGGAGCGGCGCGATGCGCCGACGGCGCCACTGACCGATATCGAGCTGGCCCATGGCCGCATGTATGTGGCGTCGTTGCGCGGGCTCACCGATGCACTGCGCGAGGAGATCGACGCGGGCGGGCCGACCCACACCCAGATCGATCCCGATACCGCCATGAACATCGGTACCTGGGATGCGGCGCTGCGCGCCGCCGGCGCGGCGATCGCCGCCACCGACGCGGTGATGGCGGGTGAATTGGAGAACGCGTTTTGCGCCGTGCGCCCGCCCGGCCACCACGCCTGCCGCGACCACGCGATGGGTTTCTGCTTTTTCAACAACGTGGCGATCGCCGCCAAGTACGCGCTGGAGCGCCATGGCCTGCAGCGCGTGGCGATCGTCGACTTCGACGTGCACCATGGCAACGGAACCGAAGACATCGTGGCCGGCGACGAACGCATCCTGATGGTGAGTTTTTACCAGCACCCGTTCTACCCCGCCGGTGGCGCCAGGTCGAACGCGCCCAATCTGGTGAACCTGCCGGTGCCGGCCTACACCCGGGGCATGGAGATCCGCGAACTGATCGAGGCCGCCTGGATACCGCGGCTCGAAGCCCACCGCCCGGAGATGATCTTCATCAGTGCCGGTTTCGATGCGCACCGCGAAGACGACCTGGGCCAGCTCGGCCTGGTCGAGCAGGACTACGCCTGGATCACGCACCGCATCAAGGACGTCGCGCGGCGCCACGCGAACAAACGCATCGTGTCCTGCCTGGAGGGTGGTTACAACCTCAGTGCCCTGGGTCGTTGCGTGGAGGCGCATTTGCGCGTTCTCGCCGACGTCTGATTGCCTGGGCAACCCCGAAGATGGCAAGCGCGCGTATGGACGACCTGGCCGACTGGTTGGCCGCGCTCGGGCGCGCCAGCACCCTGACCGAACTCGGCGCGCTGGCGTCGTGCGTGGTGCTGGCATGGGCCGGGGTGGCGCTGTTGCGCCGTGCCCTGGACGCCTACGACCCGGCGTCGATCTGGTTCGGCCGCAGCATCGTGGACGGTGTGATGTTTCCGTTCCTGCTGTTGTGCCTGGCCTACGGTGCGCGCGTGATCGTGGCCCAGTGGACGCCGGCGGTGGTGTTCAGGATCGCGATACCGGTGCTGGTGTCGCTGGTGGTGATCCGGGTCGGCGTCAAGGTGCTGCAGCTGGCTTTTCGCGATACTGCCATCGTGCGCATACTGGAGCGCACGATCTCGTGGGTGGCGTGGATCGCGGTGGTGCTGTGGGTCAGCGGCCTGCTGCCGCTGGTGCTCGAGGAACTGGACCAGATCCACTGGAAGGTGGGCGGCTCCAGCCTGTCGGTGCGCACGCTGATCGAGGGCACGTTGACCGCCTGCGCGGTCCTGATCCTGAGCCTGTGGGTGTCGGCGGCGATCGAGTCGCGCCTGCTGCGCGCCGCCACCGGGGGCGACCTGTCGTTGCGCAAGGCGGTCAGCAACGCGACCCGCGCGCTGCTGCTGTTCGTGGGCCTGCTGGTGGCCCTGACGGCGGTCGGCATCGACCTGACCGCGTTGTCGGTGCTGGGCGGCGCGATCGGGGTCGGCATCGGTTTCGGCCTGCAAAAACTCGCCTCCAACTACGTCAGCGGCTTCGTCATGCTGGCCGAGCGCAGCGTGCGCATCGGCGACAACGTGCGGGTCGACAACTTCGAGGGCATGATCACCGACATCAACGCGCGTTACACCGTGATCCGCTCGCTCACGGGACGCGAGTCGATCGTGCCCAACGAGATGTTCATCGTCAACCGGGTCGAGAACCTTTCGCTCAGCGACCGGCATCTGTGGCAGTCGAGTGTGCTGACGGTCGCCTACGACAGCGATGTGGAACTGGTGATGCGGGTGCTGGAGGCCGCCACG
>JANMYG010000195.1:0-11346 GCA_031381865.1 Betaproteobacteria bacterium
CCGTGCACGTGCTGGCTGATACCCATGCCCCACAGGATCATCGACCCCTTGACCGCCCCCGGCACCGACCCCGCGGGCCGCGCATACTCGCGTGCCACCTCGCGCAGGGTCTGGGCCGGTATGCCGCAGATCGGCGCCATCGCCTCCGGGCTGTAGCCCTTGACGTTTTGCTTCAGCGCCTCGTAGTTGCTGGCGCGCGTGCGGATGAACTCCTCGTCCGCCAGGCCTTCGTCGATCACGGCATGGATCAGCGCGTTGAGCATCGCCACGTCGGTGTCGGCCTTGAACTGCAAGGTGCGCCAGGCGTGTCTGCCGATCTCCGTCACGC
The DNA here is from genome assembly GCA_031381865.1 of Betaproteobacteria bacterium. Lineage (GTDB taxonomy): Bacteria > Pseudomonadota > Gammaproteobacteria > Burkholderiales > Burkholderiaceae_C > CAISIP01. The sequence goes on from JANMYG010000195.1 coordinate 329, forward strand.
GCGGGTCGGCCAGCACGATCTTGGCGCCTCGTTTGGCGGCGTTCTTCATCCAGGTGGCCGCCACCGGATGGTTGGAGGTCGGGTTGGAGCCGATCACCAGGATCAGCCCGGCGTGTTCCACGTCGTTGACCTGGTTGCTGACCGCGCCCGACCCTACGCCCTCGAGCAGCGCGGCCACGCTGGAGGCATGGCACAACCGGGTGCAGTGGTCGACGTTGTTGGAGCCGAAACCGGTGCGCACCAGCTTCTGGAACAGGTACGCCTCCTCGTTGCTGCCCTTGGCCGAGCCGAAACCGGCCAGCGCCTTCTTGCCATGGGTGTCGCGCAGGCCCTTGAGCTTGCCGGCCGTGAAGTCCAGCGCCTCCTGCCACGACGCCTCGCGAAATGTCGTGCGCCAGTCGGCCGGGTCGGGCGCCAGCGCCGGGTCCTTGGCCACTCCCGGCCTGCGGATCAGCGGCCGGGTCAGGCGCTGCCCATGGTGCGCATAGTCGAAACCGAAGCGCCCCTTGACGCACAGGCGGTCGTGGTTGGCCGGGCCGTCGCGCCCGTCCACGCTGACGATGCGGTTGTCCTTGACGTTGTAGGTCAGCAGGCAGCCGACGCCGCAAAACGGACAGACCGAGTCCACCTTGCGGTCCACCGCCTGCGAGCCGACCTGCGTCTTCGGGCTCAGCGCGCCGGTCGGGCAGGCCTGCACGCATTCGCCGCAGGCCACGCAGCTGCTGTCGCCCATCGGGTCGCCGAGGTCGAACACGATCTCGCTGTGCGAGCCGCGCAGCGCATAACCGATCACGTCGTTGACCTGTTCCTCGCGGCACGCGCGAACGCAGCGGTTGCACTGGATACAGGCGTCCAGGTTGACCGCCATCGCCGGGTGCGACAGGTCGGCCGCGGGCTGCTCGCGCCGCAACGCCTTGAGCGCGGGACGCACGCTCACCTGCATGCGCGCGGCCCAGTCGCTCAGTTCGCCGTGTTGGCCCACCGGGCCCGGCTGGTCGCTGCGGTCGGCGCCATCGAGCCATTTGTAACCCGTGTCGGGCATGTCCGACAACAGCATCTCGAGCACCATCTGCTGGCTCTTGAGCGCCCGTTCGCTGGTGGAATGCACTTCCATTCCGGCGCTGGCGTTGCGGCAGCAGCTGGGCGCCAGCGTGCGTTCACCCTTGATCTCGACCACGCAGGCGCGGCAATTGCCGTCGGCACGGTAACCGTCCTTGTAGCAAAGATGCGGAATGTCCACCCCGTGGCGTCGGGCCGCCTTGAAGATCGTTTCGCCCTCGAAAGCATGGATGGTCTTGTCGTCGAGCGTGAACGCCACCGTTGGCAAGGCGACTTCAGCTGCTCTGGCCGGTGCATTCATGGCCTGCCCTCCGATGGTCGCGTGGCGGCAGCCGCACCAGCGCCTGCCACGTTGGTTGCCGCGCCGTGCGCCGCGGGGTCGGTCGTGTTGTCAGGCGGCCCGGTGTCGCGTTTTCCGATCTCGTGGGGAAAATATTTCTGGACGCAGCGCACCGGATTCGGCGCTGCCTGTCCGAGGCCGCAGATCGATGCGTCGGTCATGACCAGGTTGAGATCTTCCAGCGTCTCGTTGTCCCACACCGGGGCCTGCATCAACCGCACCGCCTTGGCCGTACCGACACGGCACGGCGTGCACTGGCCGCAGCTTTCGTGTTCGAAGAACCGCATCATGTTGAGCGCGGCATCGCGGGCCTTGTCATGCTGGCCGAGCACGATGACGGCGGCCGAGCCGATGAACCCGCCATGCGGCTGCAGCGTGTCGAAGTCCAGCGGGAGGTTCGCATGGCTGGCCGGAAAGATGCCGCCGGAGGCGCCGCCGGGCAGGTAGGCATACAGCGTGTGGCCGTCCAACATGCCGCCGCAATATTCGTCCACCAGTTCCTGCAGCGTGATGCCGGCGGGCGCCAGCTTGACGCCGGGCAGCCGGACCCGGCCGCTGACGCTGAAACTGCGCAGCCCCTTGCGGCCGTTGCGGCCAAAACCGCTGAACCAGCCGGGTCCGCGCTCGACGATGTCACGCACCCAGTACAGGGTCTCGAAGTTGTGCTCCAGCGTCGGGCGGCCAAACAGGCCGACCTGCGCGATATAGGGCGGGCGCATGCGCGGCATGCCGCGTTTGCCTTCGATGCTTTCGATCATGGCCGACTCTTCTCCGCAGATATAGGCGCCGGCGCCGCGGCGCAATTCGATCAGCGGCAGCGGACACGGCGGGTCGGCCTGCAGCAGCGCGAGTTCGGCCTCGAGGATGGCGCGGCAGCCGTGGTATTCATCGCGCAGGTAGACATAACACGCCTCGATGCCCACCACCTGGGCCGCGACCAGCAGGCCCTCCAGGAAGCGATGCGGATCACGCTCCAGGAAAGTGCGGTCCTTGAACGTGCCCGGCTCGCCTTCGTCGATGTTCACCGCCATGACGCGCGGGGCCGGTTGCTCGCGCACGATGCGCCATTTGCGCCCGGCCGGGAAACCGGCCCCGCCCAGGCCGCGCAGGCCCGAATCTTCCATCGCCTGCAGCACGCGCTGCGGATCGTCCTCGCCATTGACCAGCGCCGCGGCCAGCGCATATCCGCCGTGCGCACGGTAGGTGGCGTAACCCGCGTAATCGGGCGACACCTGGATCTGCTCCGGGGCCGGTGAAACGCTTTGCTGCGCGTAATCCGGCGCCGCGAAGTCCTGGCTTCCCCGCGCCACGGGCTGCATCCGGGCGGCGGCATTGACCGCCGCGAGCACACGTTCCGGCGTCGCCATGGGCACCGGATTCTGGTGCACCACGACCACCGGAGCCTGTTCGCAGCGGCCCAGGCACGGCGCGGGAACCACGCGCACCTGCGCGCTGCCGAGCAGGGCGGCAAGGCGCGCCAGCAGGTCGCCGGCTCCGGCCAGTTCGCAGCTCAATCCGTCACACACCCGCAGCGTCAGCTTCGGCGCCGCCGCATCGCCCTTGAGGACCTCGAAGTGGTGGTAGAAGGTCGCCACCTCATAGACTTCGGCCATTGGAATATTCATCTCGCTGGCCAGCGCCACCAGATGCCGGTCGTGCAGGCAGAGGTGGGCGTCGTTGAGCTTGTGCAGGTGCTCGATCAGCAGGTCCCGCCGATGCCCGGCCCCGGGGCGCGCACCGATCAGCGCGCGTACTTCGCGTACTGCCGCCGTATCGACCTGGCGTCCCTTGAGTTGGCGTTTGCGCCGGATTCGCTCGCGCATTTCGTCCACGGTGGCCAGCGCCACGGGGTTGCCGGCATTCGCCCGACCAGTCCTGTCCATATCTGCCCACCTGCAAGCTCGGGAAGTCGGCCACACGGCACGACCGGATCCCGAAGAGTTGTCGATCCACCGGGCCGCGCGCCCACATGCGGCGTGCGACCGAATTCCCCGCGCGCCCGGTACCGTCCGGATGGTCGTGCCCGAAACGCAGGGCCGCGCGCCGGACGCTGTTCCATGGGCAGCCAGGAATTGCCGAAAGGCCCGCCACGGCACAGAACTTGTGTGAACCGAATCGCCGCCGGGCCAACCCATTCCCGACCGCCAACGCCGGCCACGAGACAACTGCCGGAGTGCCGGCACGCCACGCGGCGGCCATTGGCCGGCAGTATCAGCGAGTGGCACGGGTGGGTCCAATTGAATCGCAACACCGTTCGATTCAAGACCCGAATATAGGAACAAACCCTGATCAGTGTGCGCTGTGTTGCGCGGCATGGGCCAACCAGGCCGGTTCGGCCGCGAGCGTCAGCGCCGCCTGCAGCGTGCGGGACGGTCGGTCGCTGACCTGCGTCATGAAACCGATCGGTGCGGCGAGGTCGGGGCCGATCAGCGGCAGCGCCTCGAGTTCACGGTAACCCTTGACCGCACAGACCATCGCACCGGCCATGACGCTGCACACCTCACCCACGGCCACGGTCAGGGCCAGCGTCAGCACCGAGTTGGTTTCTATCACCGGTTTGACGCGCGCGCCGGCGGCGGCAAAAGCCCCGTCGACCAGCGTGCGGTTGTGCATGTCCGGCGTCAGCAGGCACAACGGCAGACGCGCCGCGTCGGCCCACGCCATGCTGGGCCCGAAGCTCAGGCCGTCCGCACTGGCGCGGCGGGCCTTGCGGACCAGGAAATAACGCTCGGCGTATTGGGGCAAGGCGCACAGGCGGATGCCCAGCGCGGCCAGCCGGTCGGTGTATCCCAGCCCGAGGTCCAGCGACAACCGCTCCAGGCTGCCCTCGATCTCGGGAGAACTCAGCGACAACACCGCCGGGATGATGCCGGGATGGCGCGCCTGCAGCATGGCCGCAAAACGCGCCGCGATCGGCACCGCGGTCGGCACCACGCCGATCGACAGGTGGCCACGCGGGTCGTGCGCCGAACTGTCGATCTGCTGCTGCAGCACCTCGCGTTCACGCAGCATGCGACGCGCGCTCTCGAGCACGCGTTCGCCTTCGGCCGTGAATCCGACGAAGGAGCGCCCGCGCGTGACGATGGCGGTGCCGAATTCGTCCTCCAGCGCGCGCAGCGCGTTGGACAGCGCCGGTTGCGTGATGTGGCACGCCTGCGCCGCGCGCCCGAAATGCTTGTGCTCGTGCAGCGCAACCAGGTACTTGAGCGACCCGAGGAGGTTCATGCGTGCCAGGCCCGCGCCGGTGGGTCAGGTGTCCTTGGAGATCTTGATCGACGGGAACTTGGCGGAGAAATCCTTGTTCTTGGCGGCGATCGACAACGCCACCTGGCGCGCCACCGCCTTGTAGATGCCGGCCACTTCGCCGTCCGGGTCGGCCACCACGGTCGGGTGCCCGCTGTCGGCCTGCATGCGGATCTGCATGTCGAGCGGCAGGGCGCCAAGGTAATCCATGCCGTATTCGGCCGCCATCTTGCGCCCGCCGTCGGCGCCGAAGATGTGTTCCACATGTCCGCACTGGCTGCACACGTGCACCGCCATGTTTTCGACGATGCCCAGGATCGGCACCCCGACCTTCTCGAACATCTTGATGCCTTTCTTGGCGTCGAGCAGCGCGATGTCCTGCGGTGTGGTGACGATCACGGCGCCGGTCATGGGCACGCGCTGCGACAGCGTGAGCTGGATGTCCCCGGTGCCGGGCGGCAGGTCGACGATCAGGTAGTCCAGCTCTTTCCAGTTGGTCTGGCGCAGCAGCTGCTCCAGCGCCTGGGTGGCCATCGGTCCGCGCCAGATCATGGCCTCGTCCTGCGCCACCAGGAAGCCGATCGAAATCACCTGCACCCCGTAGTTCTCCAGCGGCTCCATGGTCTTGCCGTCGGCGCTCTCCGGCTTGCCGCTGATGCCCATCATCATCGGAATGCTCGGGCCGTAGATGTCGGCGTCCAGCAGCCCGACGGTGGCGCCTTCGGCGGCCAGCGCCAGCGCCAGGTTCACGGCGGTCGTGCTCTTGCCCACGCCGCCCTTGCCGGACGCCACCGCGACGATGTTCTTGATGTTGGGCATCAGCTGCACACCGCGCTGCACCGAGTGCGCGATGATCTTCATGCTGACGTTGACCGAGACGTTGTCGACGCCCGGCACGGTCCGGGCGGCCGCCACCAGCGCCTTGCGGAATCCGGGGATCTGGCTCTTGGCCGGGTAGGCGATCTCGACATCGAATGCGACGTCGCCGTCGACCACGCTCAGGTTCCGGATCGCGCGCGACGACACGAAGTCGCGTCCGGTGTTGGGGTCGACGACCGCCTTGAGCGCGTCCATCAGCACTTGTTCTGACACTGCCATTGATTACTCCTGAAGGGCGTGGAACCGGCCCGAAAATCCGCTGGCGCGATCGCGCCCTGTCTGCGGACAAGCTCCGAGTCTAGCGAACACGGTGCAGGCACTGGCGCTGCACGCACATCCATAATGGACACATGCCGCCCAATCCCGAGCCGCCAGTGCCCACCGGAGCCCCGGAAACCGGCAAGACCGGCCTGGTGCTCACTGGCGGCGGCGCACGCGCTGCCTACCAGGTCGGCGTGCTGGAGGCGATCGCGGACATCCGCAAGTGCTGCGGCGCCCAACAGGCGCCCAATCCGTTCCCGATCATCACCGGCACCTCGGCCGGCGCCATCAACGCGTCGGCGCTGGCCTGCGGCGCCGACGACTTCGACGCCACCGTGCGGGCCATGGTGGATGCCTGGCGGAACTTCCACGCGCACCAGGTGTACCGGGCCGACTCCCTGGGCGTGTTGCGCACCGGCGCGAGCTGGCTGACGCTGCTGTCGCTGGGCTGGCTGGTTGCCAAATGGCGCCGGCTCAAGCCCAAGTCGCTGCTGGACAACACCCCGCTGCACGAGCTGCTGCGCAGCATGGTTCCGCTGGAGCGCCTGCCCGACCTCATCGCGCAGGAGCATGTACATGCGCTGGCCGTGACGGCGTCGAGCTACAGCTCGGGTGAACACGTGACTTTTTTCGAAGGCGCGGGCGAGATCGCGCCGTGGGTGCGTTCGCAACGTTTTGCCGTGCGCGACCGCATCAGCCACCAGCACCTGCTGGCCTCGTCGGCCATACCCTTCGTTTTTCCGGCGGCGGCGCTGCAGGTCAACGGCAGGACCGAGTATTTCGGCGACGGGTCGATGCGCCAGTCCGCGCCCGTGGCGGCGGCCATCCACCTGGGGGCGGCGCGCATCCTCGTGGTGGGCGCTGGGCGCATGCACGAGCCCAGGGACGACGACCGGTTGGCGCCGCTCAATACCTACCCCTCGCTGGCCCAGATCGCCGGCCACACGTTGTCGAACATCTTCCTGGACGCGCTGGCGGTGGACGTGGAGCGGGTGCGCCGCATCAACCACACGATCGCACTGGTACCGGCCGACGCGCGCCAGGGCAGCGGCCTGCGGCCGGTGGACCTGCTGCTGATTGCGCCCTCGCAGCGGCTGGATGCGATCGCGGCGCGGCATGTGCGCGAATTGCCACCGGCCGTGCGCAGCCTGCTCGGCGGCGTGGGGGTGAGCGCGGAGAAGGCGGACGTCAAGGGCGCGGTGCTGGCCAGTTACCTGCTGTTCGAGCCCGGTTTCACGCGCGAGTTGATCGCCCTGGGGCAGGCCGACGCCCAGCGGCAAAGAGCCGGGATCTGCGCCTTCTTCGGCTGGACCGACCCCGACGCACCGGCCGAGCCGCTGGACGGCAGTTTTGGCGCCAGGCCGCTGGTGGAGCGTCGGCGCGACCCGTTGCGCGTGCGCTGAACGAGTTGGCTGCGGGCCGGCGCCGACTAAAATCCACCCGCCAGTTCCGCCCCTGCCCCCACAACCCTGGCGCGCCAGCCGCTGGCGCGCCCGCCCCCGATGCCACGCCAACTCTTCGTCACCACCGCGCTGCCGTACGCCAACGGTCCCCTGCACATCGGCCACATGATGGAGTACATCCAGGCCGATATCTGGGTCCGCTTCCAGCGCATGCAGGGCCATGCGGTGCATTTCGTCTGTGCCGACGATGCGCATGGGGCGCCGATCATGATCGCGGCCGAAAAGGCCGGCAAGACACCGCAGCAGTTCGTGGCCGAGATTCTGGCCGGCAGAAGGCCCTACCTGGACGGTTTTCACATCAGCCACGACAACTGGCACTCCACCGACGCGCCCGAGAACCACGAACTGGCGCAGACGATCTACCTCGACCTCCAACGCGCGGGCCTGATCGCAACGCGCGTGGTCGAGCAGTTCTTCGACACCGAGAAGAACATGTTCCTGCCCGACCGCTTCATCAAGGGCGAATGCCCCAAGTGCGGCGCCAAGGACCAGTACGGCGACAACTGCGAGGTATGCGGCGCGGTCTACAGCCCGACCGAACTCAGGAATCCCTATTCCGCGCTGAGCGGCGTGACGCCGGTGCTGCGCCAGTCGGAGCACTATTTCTTCAGCCTGTCCGACCCGCGCTGCGTCGCGTTTCTGGAGCAGTGGACCCGGACTGCCGGCCGCCTGCAGGGCGAGGTCTACAACAAGATCAAGGAGTGGCTGGTGCCCGACGAGGCCGGCAAGCGCGACCTGGGAGACTGGGACATCAGCCGCGACGCGCCTTACTTCGGCATCGAGATCCCGGATGCGCCCGGCAAGTATTTCTACGTCTGGCTCGACGCCCCGATCGGTTACCTCGCGGCGCTGAAGAACCGCTTCATCAAGCTCGCCGGGCCGCTCGAAGGTGTTGCCCGGTACGAGGCCTTCATGGCCGACCCCGAGACCGAGCAGTACCATTTCATCGGCAAGGACATCATCACCTTCCATACCCTGTTCTGGCCGGCCATGCTGCATTTCAGCGGCCGCAAGACGCCCAACGCCGACTTCGTGCACGGATTCCTGACCGTCAACAGCGAGAAGATGAGCAAGAGCCGGGGCACCGGCCTGGACCCGCTCAAGTACCTGGCGCTGGGCATGAACCCGGAGTGGCTGCGTTACTACATCGGGGCCAAGCTGTCGTCGCGCAACGAGGACATCGAGTTCAACCCGGAAGATTTCATGGCCCGGGTCAACAGCGACCTGATCGGCAAATACGTCAACATTGCCAGCCGCGCCGCGACCTTCATCAACAAATATTTCGAGGGCCGACTCGCGCAACCGGCGCCGGGCGCGGCCGATGGGAACCCTGCGTCGACCGCGGCCGCCGCGCAGGCAGAACTGCACGAGGCCTACGAGCAGCGTGAATTCGCCAAGGCGATCCGCGAGATCATGCGTATCGCCGATGATGTGAACGGCTACTTCGACCGCAACAAACCGTGGGAACTGGCGAAGGACGCCGGCAGACGCGGCGAATTGCACGAAGTGTGTTCGCACTGCATCCGCGCATTCCAGATCCTGACCATCTACCTGGCGCCGATCATTCCATCGCTGGCGGAACAGGCCTACCGAACGCTGTTCGGCATCGAACGGGCTCCGGTGTGGGCGGACATCGGCGCTTTGGCCGGCTCGATCCGGCGCTTCCAGCACCTGATGCAGCGTGTCGATGCCAAACAACTCGAGTCACTGTTCGAAGCGCCTGCGCAGGATTCACCGGCGGCTGTTCCGCTGGCCGCTGCCCTGCCCGGCGGTGAGGCAATTGCCCCCACCATTGGCATCGATGACTTCGCCAGGATCGACCTGCGTATTGCCAAGATAGTCCATTGCGAGCCGGTCGAGGGCAGCACCAAGCTGCTGCGCCTGACGCTGGACCTGGGCGAAGGCCGGACCCGCAACGTCCTGAGCGGCATCGCCAGTGCCTACCAGCCGCAGGACCTGCTGGGCAAGCTGACGGTGGTGGTCGCCAACCTGGCGCCGCGCAAGATGAAATTCGGCATCAGCGAAGGCATGGTGCTGGCGGCCGGGCACGCCGACGATAAAGCCCAACCCGGCATACACGTGCTCGAGCCCTGGGCCGGCGCCCAGCCCGGGATGCGGGTGCGCTGAGCGCATCCGTCCGCCGCGAGTGGCGACTTATGTGGAGGCCGGTCCGGTCGCGGCGGCGTCGGCAGGCGCCGGCTCGAAGACTTCGAGCCGCGCGCGCCCGGCTTCCTTGGCGCGGTACATCGCGCTGTCGGCGGCCGCTACCAGGTTGGCTGGCGACTGCCCCGGCGCCGCCACCACGGTCGCCACGCCGATACTCACCGACAACCAGGGCGACACGAGCGAGTCGGCGTGCGGGATCCTGGCGTTGAGCATTTCGTGCAGGCAGCGTTGCGCCACCTGCCTGGCTTCCTGCGCGTTGGCACCGGGCAACAGGATGGCAAATTCCTCGCCGCCAAAACGCGCCACCATCTCACCCGAGCGCTTCACGCACAGACCCAGCACGCGTGCGACCTGGCGCAGGCACTCGTCGCCGGTCGGGTGGCCGTAGTGGTCGTTGTAGCGCTTGAAGTGGTCAATGTCGATCATCAGCATCGACAGCCTGGACTGGGTTCGGGCGCAACGCTGCCACTCGTTCTGCAAGGTCTGGTCGAACAGCCGCCGGTTGGCGATGCCGGTCAGCCCGTCGGTCGTCGACAGGCGCAGCAGCTGGTCGTTGGCACGTTCCAGCGCCAGCCCTTTTTCGACCATCGGGGTCATGTCCAGCCGCGTCATGACAAGGTAACCCGATGGCGTGCGGTTTTCATAGAAGTGGACCCAGTGGCCGTCGTCGGTGTGGCGCAGCAACGGCTTGTTCAGCGTGCCGCGCCCGGCCAGACGCACGGCCAGCCATTCTTCCTCGCGGCCCACCGCGTCCGGAATCTTTCCGGCGGCGAGAGCGCGCCGCATCAGCGCCTCGTAGGTCTCGCCGATGACGTTGCCCTCGCCGCGGTAGGGAAATTGGCGCGACACCTCCTGGTTGTAGCCGATCAGCCGGTCCTGGTTGTCGTAGATCGCCAGCCCGGCGGGAATGGCGTCAATCACCTCGCGCAGGCGCAACTCGGCGGCCCGGCCTTGCGCACGCGCGAGTTCCAGCTCCTGCTGCGGCAACGCCGAATGGACCGCGTCGACGGTTACGCGTTCCAGGCGGCGCGCGCTGCGCCGCCACAACAGCGCGGTGGCCCATGTGCCGAACAGCCCGAGCACTCCCAGCACCACCAGCCACCCCGCCAACGCGGCGCCGTCGCCCCACAGTCCGATGCCGATGGCCAGCAGGTTGAGCGCCAACACCGGTCCCAGGACCGGCACGATCTGGATGCGGCCCGCCGTGCCGGCCGGATCAGGCGTGGCCGACACGGTCCCGGACCCGACGCACAGCGACCAGAATGCCGCGCAGGATCTCCAGCGGCGGTGGCGGGCAACCCGGCACCACCAGGTGTACCGGGATGACATTCGACACCCGGCCGCAACTGGCATAACCGGCGCCGAAAATGCCGCCGTCGCCACCACAATCCCCGACCGCGACCACCAGCTTGGGTTCGGGCGTCGCGTCGTAAGTGCGTTGCAAGGCCAGCTCCATGTTGCGCGATACCGGCCCGGTGACAAGCAGCATGTCGGCGTGGCGCGGGCTGGCAACGAACTTGATGCCCAGCCCCTCGATGTTGTAGTACGGATTGCCCAGCGCGTTGATTTCCAGCTCGCAGCCGTTGCAGGAGCCGGCGTCGACCTGC
>JANMYG010000250.1:0-3149 GCA_031381865.1 Betaproteobacteria bacterium
TTCCGGCGTCTCCGAGCTCGCGCGCCAGGCTGCGCGTCATGCCGGAGATGGCGGCCTTGCTGCTGGTGTAACCGATCAGGTTCGGGCGCCCGCGCATCCAGCTGATGGACCCCAGGTTGATGATGCTGCCGCCGAGCCTGGCGTTCTTGAGCTGTCGCGCCACCGTTTGGGTGGCAAACACCTGGTGGCGCAGGTTGATGTTCAGGCAGTTGTCCCAGTACTCGGGCGTCAACTCGTCCAGCGCGTGCCGATCGTCGCGCCCGGCGTTGTTGACCAGCACCTGGATCGGACCGAACTGAGCCGCGGCGCGCCCGAGCAACGCCTGCAATGCGGCGATGTCACGCACGTCGCAGGCTTCGTACCAGGGTGCGCGGTGGCCGGCGCGGGTTGCTTCCTCGATCAGCGTGTCGCCGCCGCCCGGTCGGGTTCCGCAAAATGCCACCAGGCTGCCTTGGGCGACGAATGCGCGCACCAGTTCGGCGCCGATTCCCGACGAGCCGCCCGAGATGAACACGCTGCGCCCTGCGAGTGATGGGTAGGGGGTGTAGGTCATGGTGCCTGATTCCTACCAGCCAGCGGGCAGGACGTCGGCCATGGACACGACCGCCCTGGCGTCCAGGCTGCGGTGCGCCGCGATGCCGGTTGCCACCGCGCGCAGGCCTTCTTCGAGCGTGACTTCAGGCGGCAATCCCTGCCGGATCGCTTGCGCGAACCTGTAGTGCTCGACATACGAGGCCCCGAAATGGTTGCCCATGTACTTGATGCTGGTGTCCCAGACCCGGCGCACCGAAACCCCTTTTCCGCTGCTGGCCGACTGGCCCCACACCTTGCGTGTGCCCCAGTCTTCGCGCCGGCCGTAGCGCAGCGTCATCGAGGGCAGCAGCGATTCGAGTTTGCCCTGGTCGCCGACCACGATGATCTGCTCGTTGTCGACAGAATTCTCGGCGAACATGCACAGGTCCAGCATTGCCCGCGCGCCGCTGGGGTATTCGACGATCACGTAGGCGCTGTCCAGAATGTCGGGCACGCGCCCGCCGTAGGACTCGTCGAGGTGGTTCACGCGTTGCCCGCCCGAGGCGTAGACCGACACTGGTCTTTCCTGCAGGACCAGATCCATCAAATTGAAGTAGTGGCAGCATTTCTCGACCAGGGTGCCGCCGGTGTTGGCGCTGAAGCGGTTCCAGTCGTCGACCTTCGGGTAGAACGGTTCGCGGTGCTCGCGGATGGATACCTGGTGCACCCGCCCGACCGCTCCGGCATGCGCCATGCGCAGCATCTCGGCCACCGGCGGCATGTAGCGGTACTCCTGCGCGACCCAGACCATGGGCTGGCGCCCGCGTGCGCGCTGCACCAGTTCCAGGCAATCCTCGACGCGGGTGCACAACGGCTTTTCGATCAGGATGTGGGCATCGGTTGCGAGCGCATCACACACCACGCCGAAGTGGGTATGGTTGGGCGTCGCGATCACGAGTGCGTCGAAGCACTTGCTGGCGAGCAACTCCTGGTAGCTGTCGAATACCAGCGGCTGCCCCGGAATCAGCGCCAGCGCCGCGTCGCGGCTGGCCTGGTTCGGGTCGGCGATGGCCGTGACCTCGGTCGCATCGAGCGTCTTGATGTTCTCGATGTGCTCGCGGCCCATGCTGCCGCAGCCGATGATTGCGTAACGAATTTTCTGCATTCCATCAACCCTTCAGTCCACCCTGTGTCAGTCCACCCACCACCCGCTCCTGAAAGATCGCGATCAGTATCGCAATCGGCACGATGGCCACGATCAGCGCTGCCGAAATGATGGGCCACGGGAACGTGAATTCGCCCTGGTACAGCGTGATGCCCACCGGCAGGGTGCGCACCGCCGGGTTCGAGTTCAGCGACAGGGCCAGCAGGAACTCGTCCCACGAATTGACAAATGCCAGGATACCGGCGGTGAAAACCCCGGGCGCCGCCAGAGGAACGACTATCCGCCACAACGCGCCCATGCGGGTACATCCGTCGATCATCGCGGCGTTTTCCAGATCTTTGGGAATGCTCTGGAAAAAGCTGACCAGCACCAGCGTGCAGACCGGGAGGTTGAGCACCACGTAGGGCAGGATCAACGCAATGTAGGTATTGAGCCAGCCCAGGGTGCGCATGGTTTCGAAGATGGGCACCAGCAAGGTCACCAGCGGGAACATGCTCGACGCGACGATACACGTCAGTATCAACTGGCGGTGTTTCAGGTTCAGGCGCGCGATGGCATAGGCGGCAAAAGCCGCCACCAGCAGCGAAAGCACAGTGGCGCCGACGGACACGATCAGGCTGTTCTTCATGACCAGCAGCAGCGGCTGGTCGGTGAATGCCTGGATGTAGTTGGCCAGTGTCGGCTGATGTGGCCACCAGGTGATCGGTTTCTTGACCAGCTCAACGTCGTTCTTCAGCGACGTCAGAAGAATCCAGAGCGCAGGGAAGAAGCCGTTGACCACGACGATGCCGGCGGCGACCAGCCGCAACATCGGCGAACTCCATGCGCCCTGGTGCAGCGTGCTCATCTGCCGCCTTCGCGCTGCGCCGCGCGCCGTTCACCGTCGGGGCGGAGCGACGGGCTCATGCGCTGCTGCCTATGCGTTTGAGGTACATCGCGGTCACCACCAGCGAGATCAGGAACATGCACACCGCGAGCGTCGAGCCATAACCGATGTCCGAGTAGTCGATCGTGGTCTTGTGGATCAGCATGGCCAGTGTTTCGGTTGCTTCGCCCGGGCCGCCGCGTGTCATCGTGTAGGGAATATCGAAGGTCTGCAGCGCGGTGATGGTGCGAAAGATCAGCGCGACAACGATGCTGGGCATCAGCATCGGAATGGTGATCTGCCAGAACTGCTGCCACCGGTTGGCGCCATCGACTTCGGCTGCTTCGTAGAGGGTGCGCGGAATCATCTGCAAGCCGGCAAGCAGGATCAGCGCCATGAACGACGAGCTCTTCCAGACGACCGTAAGACAGATCGCGGCGAAAGCCCAGTCGGGTTTGAGAAGCCAGCTGGTCGGCTCCTGCTGCAGGCCCAGGCGGCTGACGACGTCGTTGACCACGCCGTATTCGGTGTGAAAGAACCAGGCCGAAATCAGGCCCGCAAAGGACAGCGGCAGCGCCCATGGCAGCAGCAGCGACAAGCGCACCG